>CAXFTV010000294.1:0-12188 GCA_964005845.1 uncultured bacterium | reverse complement strand
CGGGGTGATGCCCTGGCGTTGCGAACCGAGGCGGGGGAAGATATGGTAGTGCGCGTCGATGATTTTGCTGCGCTTTTTGCCCTTGCTGGCGCTGGCGATTATCCAGCTGCTGCCGGTGAATATCCTATTGCTTGATGGGCTCATGGATTCTCCTGGATTGGTGGGTGCTGGCGGGGACTGCACAGCGCCATCTTGCACTTGGTTTCCAGGTGCGAGACCGGCTATTGGCGGTCGTTGCCAGCGAGCCATTTTTTGAAGTCGCTATGGCGCCAGGTGTAGCGGGGACGATAGCCCAGCAGCTGCGTCGCCCGGTCGTGCGCGACGAGCGTGGCGTGGCCTTCCAGCTTCTTTTTGCGCGGCACTCGGGGAAAGTAGCGCTCGATGAGGCTAGGCGTTTCCAGGGTGCTGCAGGTATCTGCGGCGTTGATTTGAAAAACGTCGTGCTTGATCCGGGTATTGTCGAGCGCCAGGTGAAAGGCCTGCACTGCATCGCGCACGTCGGTGACGGCCCACAGCAGGTTGCGCGGCGGCGGGGGACCTGGACGGGGCCAATCGCCCTCGGGGTCCTCGACGGCCTTGCGATAGCGTTGGTGCCACAGAGCCTCGACAGTGAGGCCCTTTGCCCAGCCGCTGTTGACGGCAATTTGGGCCCCGGCGCGATCGAGATACCAGTTGTGGTTGAGGCGCAAGCAGATGGTCTGTAGACCATGTGCAGCGGAGTAGCGTTTGCAGGTTAGCTCGCCAAGCAATTTGCTCAGGCCGTATTCATCCTGCGGGTCGCAGGGATGGTCTTCGTCGATGGGCAGATAATGGGGGACGATGGGCCGGTGTTGAAACGAAAACCCGGTGGCGGCGCCGGAAGAGGCAAATACGAACTTGCCCGTGCCCGTTGCGACGGCGGCTTCGAGGGCGTTGACCGTGCCAATTAGATTGAGGTGCATCAACTGTGCGGGGGCCGCGCGGCCGGGGCCCGGCACGGCGGCCAGGTGGACGATGGCTTCGTGGCCCGCGCAGGCCGCCTTGAGCTGGTCGAAACAGGTTATGTCGCCTTGCAGCCAGTCGGCGTGGTCTTCGATGGGCGGGGTGCGGCTGTAGCACGAGAGGGTATGACCGCGTTTTTTGAGCTCGCGCAGCAAGTAGCTGCCGATGGTGCCGCTGCCGCCGGTTATCAGGATTTTCATGGCCTTCCCCGTCGGGCGCAAAAGCGCTTCGAGGCGTTTTTTTAAGCGCCGCGCAACGCGTCCTCTATGGCCTGCCGCATGATCTGTTCGGCCGCGCCCGAGACAAAGGAGTCCCGTGGCTCGTAGCCACCCTCGGCAAAAGAGCGCGCCAGGGTGATATAACCGGGTCCCAGATCGCCGTAGCCGGCCACCGCGACGAAGGCCTGCGGTCGGATTTCCTGGGCATAGAGCTGGTATTCGATGAAGGTCTCGCCGGGCAGGTGCAGGATGTCTACATCTTCGTTCAGGCGCAGGCGAGTGATGGGAATGGGCATTTCCCAGCGCCGTTTGTAGGTCAGCATCAATGCGGCCTTGCTCTTTAATTTGTCGTGCTCTTTTTCCGGCCGCCGCAAGATTTCGAGCAGCTGCTCTTCATCCATGTCTTCGCGGGGAGGCAGACAGACTGGTTTCACGCGCCATTCCATACGGGTCAGCGGCTGCCGCTGGGAGGTGTTTTCGGACGCTTCCATGGCGTCGAGAACGCGCCCGCTAAAGAGCGGCCGGTTGGCCGGGTTGCCGTCGTTGTATTTGCCGGCGGTGATATTGCCGGCACAGCCGGTGAAGTAGATGTGGGGTATTCCCTTGTCCGCAGCGCAGCGCTGGTTGCGCGCCAGACCGACGAATTCGGGGGTCACCACGCCGGTGCCATCGATCGTGGTGGGGTGAACGGCGTAGTAGTGCAGACAGGCGATTTTGCGGTCCTGGTTCCAGAAGCCGATGGTCTTTAAGAGTGGATCGATGATGCCCTCGGGGGCCGCGCGCACTTCGGGGTCGAGGGTCTTGGTCCAGCGCACGGCGCGCACCTTGCCATCTGCGCCCATGACGCGCCGGTTGGAGGCGATGCGGGCGACCGGGGCCTGGCCGGTGGTGATGTGCGTGCAGGGCTGCAGATGGGCCATGGCCTTTGCCGCGGCGGCGGCGGTGGCGGCGCGCGCCTGCTCGCACCAGTCCCCCGCCATGATCAGATCGGGGCAGCCGTGGGCGTCGAGCAGATCCTGGGCATCGCGGTCGGGCCAGGGGGTGTCGTGGGGGTGGACGCAGTGGACGGCGACGCGCTCGGCTTCGGTGTGCACTGCAGCGGCCAGGTCCTGGCGCCAGCGTCGGTAATCGTGGTTGCTGAGCTCGGCCCAGTCCAGGGCGCACAGGACAATGGGTGCTTGTCCCGGGTGCGACAGGATAAGGCCGTGGGCCGCGAGCGGCTCGCCGATGGCGGCGGCGGCGGGATACCAGCCGGCGCACAGCGGGTGCCCCAGCGGCGGCGTAATATCGCAGTGAAAGGCGGCCGCGCTCGTTTGCACTATGCTACTCCTCGATGAGATGCGTTCAAAGCGGTTGCAGGGCCCGCCAGCGGTCGTAGTAGAGTTTCATCTTGTCCGGCAGGTTTGTGCGAATATGCGGCGATAAGCGCCAGCGGAAGCGTTCGTCTAGCTTCTCTTCGATGGGTTCGTCTTCCCGGAACTGGGTCAGGCCTCCGTGTAAAGTCATGCGCTCCTTCAGGTCCGGTGGTGCGGCGCCCCGGTGAATGGTGTTGCCATTCCAGAACACGGTCTGTCCCCGGCGCAAATAGATCCGCTCTTCGCCCGGCATATCGTCGCCATTCCCCGCGCTCAGGATTTCCCGTTCCTCTTTGGTGCGACAGCGCCGGTGACTGCCCGGCACGATGCGCAGACAGGGATCGTCCACCAGTCCCAGATGCCATTTGAGGTGGTGCCTGGGGCGATTGAGCAGCGCCAGCTCTTTTGTGCGGCTGGCGCCCCGGTCAGCGCCGCCCAGATCCCGGTGCCAGCCGCTGTCGTAGGGAACCTGGTTGCCGGTGCAGAAGATAACTGCAAACCCCAGCCTCAACTCCGGGCCCAGAAAAGCCTGCACATAGGCTTCGAGCGGCCTGGAAACCAGGTACTCGGCAAAAACGGGTTCGCCGTAATCAGGCGCGATCAGCCCCCAGATGACCTGGGGCTCCCGCTGCGCGCCGCGGATGGATTCGACATCTACCTGGCCGCTGCGCACCTTGTCGCGCACCCGTCGGCCAGCGGCTTCTAATTCGTCCAGCATGGCGGCATCGACGGCGTCGTCCACGATGACGTAGCCCTGCTCCTCATAGTGTTCCAATTGTCGCTCCAGCGTCGCCATCGCGTCCGTATTCCTTTATCGGACCACGCCGCAGAAATTCATCGCGGCCAGGGCGTAGATGCGGGCGCAGTGGGCCAGTTGGGAAATCGCCACGCGTTCGTGGTCGGAGTGGGCCGTTTCGTGGGCCGGTCCGTAGTATACGGTGGTGACGTCGCCCTCGTTGAAGTAGAGGTTGGCATCGCCGGCCAGACCCATACCGATCAGCTCGGGCGTCTGTCCGGCGGCTTCCCGCCCAGCGGCTTGCAGGGCCCGGACCAGAGCGTGGTCTGCCGGGGTTTCGAAGGGTTCCCTGGCCGCCTGCAGTTCGATTTCGAAGGCCAGGCCTGAAGCGGTGGCGAGCCGGTCGCATACCTCCTGCAACTGGGCGCGCACGTCCTCCAGGGTTTTGCCCGGCGTCCAGCGGCGCGAACCGGTAATGGTCATCAAGGTGGGCAGCCGGTTGAAGTAGTCGCCGCCGTGGACCATGCCCACATTGATTATTTCCCGGCCGCACAGGGGATGGTGGGGCGCCGCGTCAAAGGCCCGCTCCAGGTGCTGAAATTCGGTCAGCAGTTTTCCGGCCCAGAGGGCGGGGTTTTCCTCGTAGGGTACCTTGATGGTGTGAATCGGGCCGCGTCCCGTCGAGATTTTTACCGTGAAAATGGCCGTGCCGAGGCTGGCGGCCCAGATGGCGCAGGGGCCTTCGACGATGAGGATGCCCTGGGCCCGCATGCGGCCGGAGCGCAAATGCTCGATCAGGCGTTTGGGCCCTTCCTTCTTGCCGGCGGGGGTCTCGTGCCCCACCACCCCGGTCAGCCACAGGTTGCCCTGCAGGGATACGCCGGCGCGGCGCAGGGCGGCGGCGGCGTGCACCATGGCCACGAGGCCGCCTTTCATGTCTTCGGTGCCGCGGCCGATGATCCAGTCGTCCGCCCGCTCCGGCGGTGCCGATTGCCCGATCGGGATAGTGTCGGTGTGACCGTTGAACAGCAGGTCCCGTTCTCCGCCTTTCCCGTTGCCCTCGACCAGGGCGTAGACATTGGGACGGCCCGGCTCTACTTCCTCGATTTCGACGGCAAACCCTTCGCGCCGCAGCAAATCCGCCAGAAAGGCGCTGCCCGCTCCTTCGTCGCCGGTTTCGCTCTTGACCTGCACAAAGTCGAGGGTGTCGCGGGCAATGGTTTCCGGATCGATGTACTGTAAAACCTCAGCAGGGTCCATGCTGTCCTCTTGCTCTGGGGCGCCGATTTTTTTTTGCCCCTGGTTGGGGATGTACCCGGTTCAATAGTAGGATGGCGGGTAAACCCACGCAAGAGGGTTGGGACAGTTTGTCCGCTTCCCAGACCATTTCAAGCCGGCCCAAAACGCAATGGATGAAAAAGCGATCCTTGACAGTTGCGTCGAAACAAGGCTTTATTCGTCCTCTAACCAGATTTGAGCAGGCGTTTTCAAGAGGGGAAAAGATGGATCGCATTTACCCCCCGGAAGATCTGCAGCCCTTTGCCGGCTTTTTGCAGCGGCCGGAAAACGAGGGTTTTACTACTTACGGGTGTGTCAAAACCGGCTGGGCCTCAAACCAGTTTCCGGCCCAGCGCATCCAGCTGGCCTGAAGAGCGCGCGCTATGAAATCCCACCTATTAGACGATAGCCAGATGGCCGCATTTGTGCAGACCGGGGTCCAGGTGGTGCATAGCCGCCTGCCCGAGGAGGTGCACGGCGAGATTGGCGCTGCGGTCGCGGACCTGTGCGGCGGCGACAAAAATCCCGCCAATGCGATCTACAACGAGGTCGACGGGCTGCGCCAGGTACTGGAGTGCGCCGCGGTCGCGGGGGCGCTGCAATCGCTGCTGGGCGCGGATTACCGCCTGCAGTGTCATCGGCACGCCCACGTGCTGCCGCCCAGCGGCAGCGCGGGCCTGCCCAGGGCCCAGCGCTTTCACCAGGACGGCACGGAGCGCGAGTTCGAAGGGTGGAACCGCCCCTGGCGGCGCTGGCACCGGCCGCGCAAGTTGAATGTCTTTTATTATCCGCACGATGTCTGGCTGGAGCGCGGCCCCACCGAAGTCGTGGCGGGCAGCCAGTATTGGGGGGCCTTCCATGCGGCATTCCGCACCCACAGTCGGCCGCTGATCGCGCCGGCTGGCACTGTGGCGCTGACGCATTACAACTTGTGGCACCGCGGCACCATAAACCTGTGTGCCGAACCCCGGGTGATGGTGAAGTTCGTTTTTGAACGCGCCGCCGAGCCCGCAGGACCGAGTTGGGCGGCCGATCCCGCATTCCTACCAGATTTTGCCGGCTCCGGGCCCTTGGCGCCGCTGGCGGCCACGAGCCAGAATATCTGGAGCTGGCTCTGCGGCAAAAGAGAAGCCGTCGCCCCTACCGAAGAAGCTGCGATTTTGTGGTCTCGGGCGGTCCAAGCGCGGGAGACAGCCACAACGATTGCGGCGGCATACGAGCTCGCCCGACACGGCGGCGCGGCGGTTGCAAAGGTTGAGAAGGCCTTTCTGGGCGCCGATCCGCAGGCGCGGGAACGCGCGGCCCTGGTGCTCAGCGCCGCGGGAGAGGCCGCCTTGCCCTTGTTGGAAAGATGCCTGGCGGCAGACCGGGGATGGCTGCGGGCCACGGCACTGGACTTGCTGGCCGATCTGGGGCGGGAGGGCCTGGGGGCGCAGGATCGCGCGGCCCGGATGATCGATGATCCCTGTGCCTGGGTGCGCCACAATCTGATGCAGGCACTGGAAATCTGGGGGCGGGACGCCGCCGCACACCAGGAGGCCGCGCTGCGGGGGCTCGAAGACGAGGAGCCCTTTGTGTGTTTCAATGCCATCGGCGCCTGTCTCAGCATGGACCTGGAGCGCGAACTTTACAAAGATCAACTGGTATCTCTGGCACGACACGCCCATCAAAAGCTGGCCTGGAAAGCGCGGGAAGTCCTGGCCGCTAAATAAAAGGAGCCATCATGTCATCAACCCCGTCCGCAAGCGTGGCCCCCGGCGCTCTGAATGGCGATCTGGACGAGCGAGAGTTGCGGGTCCAACTCGCCGCCGCCTACCGAATTTTCGACCATATGGGCTGGTGCGAACTCATCTGGGGACACATCTCGCTGCGCGTGCCCGGCCCGGACCACCACTTTCTAATCAACCCCTACGGGCTGCGCTACGACGAAGTGAGAGCTTCGAATCTGGTCAAGATCGACCTGGACGGAAACCTGGTAGAGCCCAGCGATCACCCGATAAACCCGGCCGGTTTCGTCATCCACAGCGCCATCCACGAACACCGCGACGACGCCCACTGCGTCATGCACACGCACACCCGCGCCGGCATGGCCGTGGCCGCGCTGGAGTGCGGCTTGCTGCCCATCAGTATGAACGGCATGAGCTTCCAGGGTCACATCGCCTATCACGATTTCGAAGGTTCGACCCTATTGCTCGAAGAGCGCCAGAAGCTGGCCCGGGATCTGGGCGCTGCCAATGCCCTGATTCTGCGCAACCACGGCCTTCTGAGCGTGGGGCAGAGCATTGCCGAGGCCTTTCTCTATTTGTACCGCCTGGAAAGCGCCTGCCGGGTGCAACTCGATGCCATGGCCTGTGGTCGGGAACTGGTCTACCCGCCCGCGGCCGCCGTCGAGCGCTCGGTGCGGCAAATGCGCGAGTTCGCGCAATGTGCCGCCGACGCTGTCGGGCAGCTGGAATTCGAGGCCCTGGTGCGGCTGATGGACCAAAAGGACCCATCCTTCCGGCAGTAGGGCGGCTGGGGCTTGAATTGCCGGGGCGTGGCAGGCCGACGCTCAGCCCTAGTGCGGCGAGTTGCACCCGTTTTATTTTTGCAGCCGCAGTTCGAGCGCCCCGCCCGCTTCCAGGGGCAGATCCAGGATGGCGCATCCATCTTCGATCAGCGTTCCAGCAGCGCGTCGGCGCGCGAAGCAAGCTCAGCCTGTTAGAGCTGGTATAGGCGCCTTATTAGAATGGAAATTCGCATACTAAGAGGGGTGCATATGTTGCGAAGTGAGCACTTTATTTCAGGTTCATTTCTTTTGATCCTGTTTCTCTCTTCCTGCGGTAGTGGGAGCAGCCCAACGGCTGTTAGTCAGTCAGCACCTCCGGTCGCACTCCTGGATGCAAATGCAACTTCGCCATCTTTTGGTGAGCCTATCTTAACTGAAGACTATCTGGGGACAATTTCCGCTTGGTATTTCGGTCGCTCCACGTGAATTTACTGCCGCGCTCAGTTTGGGCGCTTAGACCAGTTGCAAAAGGAAATCAACGCCGAATACCCCGATGCTGAGATTTATATTCTCGGTGTTAACAGTGCGGGTCATGAAGAGAACAACTTAATGACCGAAGGGCGCGACCTTCCCTGGCTCCTGGATACCACCGAAGCCGACTGGTGGGGGTATTGGGATGTAGAGTGGCGTGATGTAGTCATCTTAGACCGAGAGGGTGAGGTCTTTGGAATCTTTAATGTAACCCTGCATGACCTTCGCGAAGAAATTGAATACCAGCTGCTTAAGTCCATGTTGCTTGAAGCTGCTGGAATGAGCAGGGAGAATTGAGAGGGTTATCGTTATTCTGGTCCAGGGCTCTGGGCGATGTAGGTTCGGCGTGGAAGCCGTCGGGCCCCTGCTCTGCAGGATAGCGATATCCAGCGGATCGTGTGGGTCTGAAGTCATCGCTTAGGTTGGGCGGCTTTATTGGCGCGGGTCTTTGCCGTGGAAGTGACGTTTTGTCCGACCTGTGGAGGCCGTTTTCGTCTGGTTGCGGTGCGGCGCGCTCCGGCTTCGAGGGGCCGCTATTTGCGCGGTGTTGGTTTGGCGGGCGAACCCCCGGCGATCGCAGTGATCGGAAGGGCACCTCTGTGTCCGCCCGGTAGCACCCCATCGGATTTAACTCGTTGCCCGGTCCAGATCCGGGTTTTGGACCTCAGTTCCGGCCCCCCAACGGCTCCAAGGGTCTTCCACTAAGCCTCAATGCCCACCTGCACGCGCTCTATGGCCGCTGTCTAGGTGCCAGAATAACTTGGAAAGGAGCTTTGAACTTCCTATACTTTCTCACATAAACGTTTTCTTAAAAAAGTATGAAAAGGCAAACAGAGGTTATGTGATATGCCGCAGTCCCCGCGCCATGCAATTATCTCCGGAGATCACGGCCTTGCCCTGGCAATCGCTTTGGTCAATCATCGAAGAATAGAAAAAAATTTATGAGATCCAGCGTAGAAATCGCCAAACAATATCGAGCCTACCGCCTGGGCCCCTTCCGAGAGATTATTGCAGAAATTGTGAAACATTTTAATGACCTTGAGGGGCTCCAAGACAAGAATATCCTCGAACTGGGTCCGGCCAATAAGATCAATATGCTAAGATTTCTGCATCTTGAAACAGCAGCCGAATCCGTACAGGGCATTGGTCGTCATATGGACTGGCCCTGGTTGGGACATAAAGAGCTACGACAAAAACTACTGACCAATTCATATCTCTTACCGGCCTTAAATTCAAAAAAGTCAAAGTCGGTAGATCTGATCTATTCGCGTTACGTTTTGGAAGAGTGCAGTATCAATCCCTTTATCCTATTGGGTAACCGTTATTACTGGAAAGCCATCAAAGAGAATCGTTTTAAGAACCCAGACAAGAATTTCCCAGCATCAACACCAAACATCGAAGCGATCTTCAAAGAAACCTGGCGTCTACTTAAACCCGGCGGTATTATCATCTCAGAAATCGCCAAAGAACATAACAACCCCCTGGATGATGCGTTCTTCGAAAAACTCAAACCCGCACAATACGAAAAACGTCGTCTTGGTAAGATTTCATCGATTTATGTTGCGGTTAAATCTACAAATCATTGACTGCCCAAACGCTGCTGTAGTTGGGCTTCGTAGAGATTGGGCGGCATAAGATCATTGGGCTCAATGATCTCAAACCAAATACCATTGGGTTCGGTAAGGGAAGACGCGCCGCGCCGGAATCCGTGTCGGCCCCTGCTCTGCAGGCTAGCGATGTCCAGCGGATTGTGCGGGTCTGGAGCGGCTGTGTCGCTGCGTACTACGTCCACCGTTGGCGGAGGGTCGACTGCGTTTGGCGGATCATCTGAGGTTCCGTCTCAAAACGCCCTGGTCTTGTCTCCGTTGGAACTGATCTAGAAGTTAGCTTCGCTGGTTCCTCCGCGAGCATCCCCTTTTTCATCTATCGAGCTGGCCAAGCCTTAAAAGAGGGGCCGCGCACAGAGCGCATAGAGGGCGAGCATCCTCCTGTGTGGCTTGAGCCGATGACTTAAAAGGTTTTATATGTCCTGTACACTATTTGTATACTTGGGCATACGGAGGTTGGAAGCACTTGCAGGTCGGCAGAAGATCATTTAAGATTAGTCCCACCACAGGCTGAATGCTCCTTTGGTCTATCCCATAAACCTTTGGCAGGAGGTTTTCCGTGATACCTTACCCAAATTAGTTCCCTTATGCGTAGAGTGCGGGCACTGGTGTGCCTGTGGGAGAAATGGCAGTGAGTTCGCTGGATTTTTTGATTCGGGGTCGGAGCCATACGTCGATGGCTCTCCTTCAATCTGAGACAAGATTTCAAAATCTCAAGCATAAATAAGGAGATAGTTATGAAGAGCATTATACAATACGTCGTTTTCTCTATAATTTTTCTGGCTGCGCCCAGTCCGTATGCACAGGAAACTCAGAGCCTCGGACAACTCAAACTGGAGAAACGACAACCGGATACCTCTATGAATGTGACCTCTGTAAATTTGGGACGCGAAGAGTTCATAATAACTGGTGAAACAGATATGGAGGCCTATGGACACGTATATGGCACTTATCGTCTGTCATATAACCAAGACCGACAGGGGGGGGCAGTTCACGTCGAGGGTCGTGGGGCGTCAAACGAGGGCATCTTTTCTGGAGAGGGCAACGGTTACTGGGATTTAGTCGACGGCGTGATAACCATACGGTATATCGCGGTGATCTCAAATGGCTTTGTCAACCTTGAAATTGCGAGATTCAACCCACGCACCCGTGAGATGACTCTCGAAGTTTACGCGATAAAATAGTGAGATGAAGAGCAGAATCAGTTCGTAGATTTAATCGCTGGCAGACGTAAATAGCCCCTCTACTGCGCGTAGGGGGGCTATTAGTATCCTCAGGTTTTTTTAAGGCTGCGCTGGACCTGGGATTTATCTTTGCTCGGGCCGTCAAGGGCAGCACGCTCAAGATGCTGACGATGCTTGACGAGTATACCCGGCAATTCCAGGCGGTCCGCATGGAGCGACAAATCCGATCTGGAAAAGTTTTAGCCAGGCTCTGGCAGGCGATGATGCAATACGGCATTCCCGAGCACATCCGTGGCGCCAATGGCACGAAGTTTATCGCGGGCAAAATTTAGCGATGGCTCGGTCTTCCATTAGGGCTCAATGCTCCTCTGCACGTGCTCTAGGGTCGATGCCTGGGTGCCGAAATAACTTGGCGGAGGACATTTAAATTTCCTATACTTACCACTTGGTGCGCGCCGAGGTGTTCGAACGGCGCCACGCCTGGCCCCCGGACTGGCCCACCGCCGGCGCCCGCGCGCGGGTTTCCCGACGGGGAGGGCGCGTATTCGAGGGTATGTCGTGATTTTCTGGCGCCGGCACTTGACCCGCAACCAGCGCAAACGCAACAACGAGAAAAAGCACGGAGCAGCAGAATGAAAACCGCCGTCCAGGAGTGGATCGAGTCCAGCCGCGTCAGACTGCAATCCGACACCTTCACCACGGAAGACCTCGATCAGCTGGAGGAGCTCACTTCCAGCCGCCGCCAGTCAGTCCTCTACCTGAGCTCTCAATCCACCAACATGCGCTCTCCCATCTCTGCCTGGGTCCTCTTCGATCCCAGCCAGCCCCACGCCCCCAAAGTCCCCTCCCAGGAACCCCCCTACACCTCGGTGCTGGAAGCTGTTGCCGACGGCTGGCGCATCGTCCAGTTTCCGATCGCCAAACTCTATGAATATCGAGAAGTAGACAACGACTACATCGGGTACGAATTCATCCTGGAAAGATGGAACTGAACGGAGCGAAACGTGGCCAGAATCCGACCCACCATGACCGACGACGAGGTGATGGAATTCATCGCCAACGGCTATGTCGTTCTCGAAGCAATCGTCGACGATTCGTACAACCGCGCCTGTGCCGATCTCCCCGCAGGGCGCGCCGACAACCTGGCGCAAGACGGGGAGTTCATCCGCCAGGTTCTGCTGCAGCCGCAAGCGGCCGGCGTCGTGCGATCACTGCTGGGTGAGAATTTCCGGGTGCCCACCGGCGCCCACCATCACCTCTTCAGCGAGCCCTTCGTCGGCCAGACCTGGCACTCCGACGGCCTCTCCGGCAGCGGCTGCGAAATAAACGAAGTGCAATGTTACTATTACCCGCGCGACGTGAAACTGGAAGACGGTCCCACCATCGTCCTGCCAGGCTCTCACTGCCGCGCCGTCGACCGCGAGGCCATTGCCCACTACAACGATATTGCGGGCCAGGTCGCCCTCACGGTATCGGCCGGCACCGTCGTCGTGACGCGGTACGGCATCTGGCACCGCGCCGGCCCCAAGCTGAATCACACCCCCCGCAGCATGATCAAGTACTCCTACTTCCGCCAGGCGCCTCCCAGGCGTGACTGGGTCGTCGATGCAGAGCGGCCCCCCGCCTACGAGGCGGAGACCAAGCTGACCTACATGGGTGCCGTAGAATCGTACCGGGAACTCGTGCGCCGCAGACGCACCTGGCACTGGCTCTGCAATCTGGACGACGCGGCGAGCAGGCAGGTGGAGGATCCCCGTCCCTATTACGAGCTCGGGTCGCGTCCTGTCGATGAAATCGATGTCTGACGCCG
>CAXFTV010000293.1:0-2243 GCA_964005845.1 uncultured bacterium | reverse complement strand
TTCGCAAGCAGGGGTGCGCGCTGCCGCCGTGCACTCCGGGCCCCGGGCCGATGGACGCGCCCTTTCCCTGGACGCCTTGGCGGCGGAGAAACTGGATATCGTCTTTGCCGTCGACATGTTCAACGAAGGCGTCGATATCCCCACAATAGATACCGTACTCATGCTGCGCCCGACGGAGTCGAAAACAGTCTGGTTGCAGCAATTGGGACGCGGTCTGCGCTGGCTTGAAGGCAAGGTCCTGAGGGTCATCGACTACATCGGCAACCACCGGGCTTTTCGTTTTAAACCGGAGGTGCTTTTTGAGGTGCTGATGGAAATAGGACCGGGACGAGCCGAAGTTGCCAAAGCACTGCAAAAGGTGCGTGCCGGAAAGATCGAACTTCCACCGAATTGCGCCATCACCTACGATCTGGAAACTCTCGATATTCTCGATCAGATTATTGGTCCGGTACCCTCCGCTTCAGCGCTGGAAGTTTTCTACGACGATTTCCACGCCCTGCACCAGCGCCGCCCCTATGCGGTCGAACTATTCGACGCAGGTTATAATCCGAAAAGTCTGGCAACCCAGACCTGGCTGCAATTTGTCGGCCGCCGAGAACCGGCCTGGCAGGCGCAGCAGCGGACCTGGACTGAGGGCGCCGCCGGACGCTTTCTCGAAGCGCTGGAAAGGACGCAGATGACAAAGAGCTACAAGGTGCTCGTTTTGAGTGCCATGCTCAACGAAGACCGCCTGCCTGGCGCAATTGACATTGATGAACTGACTTCTGCTCTGGTCCGCCTGGCCCAACGCTCCCCCCTTTGGCAAAATGATATCGGTGTCGACCTCGATGATATATCCAAGGTAAAAAAGAAATTGCTCGAGCATCCGATTGCCGCCTGGTGTGGTGGCCGCGGTACCGGCGGCACGGCCTATTTTTCCTTTGCCAAGGGGAAATTTCGTTTTTTGCCGGCTTTGCCTGACCAATACCGAGAGGCTTTTCAAGAATGGACCCGCGAAATTATCGATTGGCGTTTGGCCGAGTATATAGACCGGGCACCAGGCACATGGGATAGCGAGCGCATTATCTGTAGGGTGTTCCAATCCAATGGTCGTCCGATCCTGAAATTGCCGGCGGGCTGCGAAGATCGCCCCGCCCCCTGGGGATGGACAGTGGTCGAAGCCAAGGGGGAATTATTTGAGGCCAACTTCGTGAAAATAGCCCTCAATGTCATGCGCCCGACCAAAGGCAGCGGCAACGTTCTGGACACCATACTGCGCCGCTGGTTTGGCGCCGATGCGGGGCAGCCAGGAACTCGTTTTCAGGTTGTTTTTTTGCGTCAGGCCGCGGGCCATTATAGGCTGGAGCCCTGCAATGCTCCTCAGCCGGAGCAGAAGATCCTAGTAGGTCAATCCTATAAAAGGGCTGATATACCGGCCCTATTCGGCCTGGAGTACAATCAAGGGCTATGGCGCCAAACGGGAGTCGTTGACCAGGGTGGAAATTTGTTTTTTCTAGTCACGCTCAATAAAGAAGGCATGGAAGATGCCTATAAGTATCGCGACCACTTCCTAGCGCCAAACCAGTTTCAATGGCAAAGTCAGAATGCTACATCGCAGGGCAGCGGCCGGGGTTTAAAGTATCGCCAGCATCGCCAGCAGGGCATTCCGATCCATCTATTCGTGCGTCCCGAATCTAAACTCGATGGCAAAGCGGCCCCCTTCTACTATTGTGGCGAACTGGAGTTCGAACGCTGGGAAGGAGAAAAGCCCATTACTATATGGTGGCACTTGAAGGACCCCTTGCCTGCGCACTTACACCAGCGCATGGGCCTGAAATCGGCACCGGGCTGAGGCTAGCCCGATTGATCCCAACTCCATTCGGGCGGCAAAACCCTTTGCAATTATGCGGGCATGCGGGCGTTGGGGCCACACAAAAACGCCAATCTGGAGATTCTTCCGCCCGCGCTGGCCATGTTCCCTTCAGGTTGTATACTCGGATTCACCGCGTTCTGATAAAGCGAGATCTGCCCATGTTGAGGGCAATGCAGAAGCAATATTTCGAAGTATTCGGATTCCTCGTCCTTCGGGGCGTCTTCAGCGCCGCGAAAATCGATGGTTCGCCTCTTTTTTGTCGTCGCCCCACACCAATGTTCTATTGCAATTATGCGAAGTAATAGCGCTAGTCTTCCCATCGGCGAATGGCAGCTTGCTTTTTTGCTGCTATTATTTAGCGCCCTGGCCCCAGGTCTCGATTTGAGCGCTG
>CAXFTV010000292.1:0-4845 GCA_964005845.1 uncultured bacterium | reverse complement strand
TAAAAAATCTTTTCCATATCGTCCAGCGCCGCAGCCATTTCCAAGGGCTTGAACAAATCTTCGACCAGGATGAAACCATCCCGCTGAAACGCTTCGAGTTGGTTCGCCGTCAAGGGCATAATATTTTCTCAGCTTAATTGGCCAGACGCGGTCCGAGCGCATGACACCGGCCCTCGTCTGGCAATGCAAGTGATTCTCTTCTGTCGCGCACTATGATTAACGATTTCAAAATCTCGTGTCAACTTTTTTACGCTGCAGGGATACCTAATTTTAAATTTGCTCCACTGCCCTATTGGGGACGCACCCGCCCTTATGCGCCCGCACATCCCGGCCCTGGCCAAAAGCTTTGCGCCGCATCAGATTTCCATCCGCCCCAGTCCGATCGCGGCGCGGCGCTTCTTTGCCGCACTGTCCACTGCCCTGCTATGCGGCGATTTTGCAGGGGCGTTTTTATTGCGTAAATTAATATTTCATTCCTTCAAAAAAGCCAAAGGAGCGACCTCATGAGTTCCGATCCAGTCCGCATTGGTTTCATTGGCGCCGGCGCCATCTGCCGCCTCAAACACCTCCCTGGCCTGGCCCCCATCGACGACGCCGAAGTCGTCGCCGTGTGCAACCGCAGCCAGGCCAGTTCCCAGGCTATCGCCAGCGAGTTCGGCATTGCCGAAATCGAAGATGACTGGCAGCGGCTGTTAGCCCGCGACGACCTGGACGCCATTTTCATCGGTACCTGGCCCTATATGCACAAAGAACTGTCCATCGCCGTCCTCGAAGCCGGCAAGCACTGCTTCTGCCAGGCCCGCATGTGCATGAACCTGGCCGAGGCCAAGCAAATGCTGGAAGTTGCCAGAGCTAACCCACACCTGGTGAATATGATCAGCCCCTGCCCCTGGAACCTGGAGCACGCCCTGCGCGATCTGGTCCAGTCCGGCCAGCTGGGCGAAATCACCTCGGTCGAACTGCTCGCCATCGGCGGCGGCAACCTGGACCGGAATAGCGTCCATTGGCGCGAGCGCGTCGAGCACAGCGGCAACCACATTATGGCCATGGGCATCTTTGCCGAGACACTCAATGCCCTGGTCGGCCCCTACGAATCACTCAGTGCGCAGTTCTCCACCCCGATCGCCAGCAAAACCGATGAGAGCGGCCGGGGAGTCACCATTGGAGTGCCCCAGGTGGTGACCATCAGCGGCCGGCTCGCAAGCGGCGCGCTGGCCCTCGAGCACCACACCGGACTCTCGGTGGATGAATCCAGCCAGGGTTTTATATTGACCGTGCGCGGTCTCGAGGGCACGGCGCGCTACGACATGGAAGACACTCTCGAACTGGCGCGCCCGGGTGAAGAATTTAAAAAAGTAGAGGTCCCCCAAGAGGACCGCACCGAATGGACCGTCGAAGAAGATTTCATCGGGGCGATCCGCGCCGCCCGCGCAGGTAAAGCACCTGCGGAACGGCCCGTACGCCCCGATTTTGAGGAGGGCCTGCTCTACATGCGCAAAGTAGAGGCAGTGCACCAGTCGGCCACCAGCGGCGCGGCCGTCCAGCCGCAACAACTATAGTGACACCGCTCCGGCAGATTCTGAAAACAGAGTCCGCCGGAGCGTCATGTCTCTACCTGTGCCGCATTTCCCAGCGCGCTTCGACCCCGGGGTTGACGTAGGAGACCGGCCACTTCCTCTGGCCCAGATCGATCACGGTTTCCATGGACAGGCGCCAGAAATCCTCCATCTGATCTTTGTGACAGCCGGCGATGTGCGAGGTGAGGACGACATTGGGCAAACCGAGTAGCGGATCTTCAATATCCGGCGGTTCGCTCTCCAGCACATCCAGGCCGGCCGCCTCGATCCAGCCCTCCTGCAGGGCCCGGGTCAGGGCGCTCTGATCCACTACCTCCCCGCGCGAGGTATTGATCAAAATCCCACTTGGTTTCATCTGTTTGAGTTCGGCCTCCCCAAGCAGATGAAAGGTCTCGTCCAGCAATGGGGTGTGGACCGAGACGAAATCGGCTGTGGCCAGCAGTTGTGGCAATTCCACCGCCTCTACTCCCAGTGCCGCCATCTCGACCGTGCTCACCACCGGATCGCAGGCCAGAACTCTGGTGCCAAAGGGACGCAAGCGCGCCGCCACCCCACGGGCAATGTGGCCGAATCCGATCAGACCGATAGTGCTGCCGTGCAGGATAAAACGCGGCTTTTCTTCAAAAAACGAAAAGCGGCCCTCCCGCACCCGGCGATCGTGGACGGTGATTTTCCGGATAACCGACAGCAGCAGCGCAATGGCGTGCTCGGCGACCGGGATGGCGGTGGCCCCGGGAGTATTGGCGACGATGATGCCGAGCCGGGTAGCCTCGGCGACCGGGATATTGTCGGTGCCGCTGCCGCTGCGGACGATGGCCCCACAGCGGCCGAGTTGCGGCAGATCCTCTGCACTTAAAAGACGCCCTCCTCCCATTATCCAGACGATATCGGCATCGCGGCCCAGTTCGAGAGCCTCTTCGGTCGTTTTGCAGTCCCGTTCGGCAAACTCGATGCCAGCGGCCTCGATAGTCGGCGCTACCCAAGCGGGCATTTCCTTTCCCTCCCGGAACACGCATACGGCCTTAACTGCACTCATTAAATGCCCTTCCTTCAATTAATTTGCACTTTTGTCATTACACCGCATTGGCGCGGAAGCGGATTTGCTGCTCAGTTTTTCCCGAAAACGCCGGTGAGCGCTGGTTTGGGACATCCCGCCTGTGAACTACCGCACTTTATTCAGGTGCGTCCCGGTCCGGAGCAGGAAACCGCCCAAGCGCATTTTTCCTCGGCAGCCGGGCGCCGAGCTAACTGGAATTAGCCGATTTCGATTTCCCTGAAGTAATCCCGAGTCCGCCGGGCTATGGGCAGGGGTTTGTCGAAGGGCGCCGGGTACATGTCCTGCTCGACGATTGCAAAACCTGAAAACTCGAATTCCCGTAGGGCATCGCGAAAAGCGATGAAGTCGACTTCGCCCCGGGCTGGCTCCACAAACATGTCCTGAGCCACGGCAGCGGCGAAGGAAAGACCCTCCTCTTCGGCTTTGCCCCGCACGGCGGGATCGATATTTTTGAGGTGCAGATACTCGATGCGCTCGTGGTGCTGGCGATAGAAAGCAACCGGGTCGCCGCCGCGGTAGGCGTGATGCCCGGTGTCCAGACAAATGCCGATCAACTCCGGGTCGGTATCTGCCATATAGCGTTCAATTTGCCCTTCGTATTCCACGTGTGTTTCGGCATGGGGATGGAAAACGGTGCGGATATTGTACTTTTCCCCGGTCAGCCTGGCCACGGCATGGGATTTTTCGATCAGGACTTTCCACTCGTCCTCGCTGAGATCGGGGGTGGCGTTTTTCCGGCCGACCTTCAAATCGGAGTAAATGCCATCGATCAGGACCAGGTATTCGGCCCCGAGACTGCTGAGGGATTCGCAGGCGCCGACTACCTGCCGGTCCAATTCCGGCCAGGATGCGGGATCCTCGATATCGTCCATGGCAAAGGTGCCCGAGACGCGCAACTTGCGAGCCGCCAGTTCTTTTTGCAGGGTGGGCAGATAGGTGGGCAGATACCCATAAGGGCCGAGTTCGGTCCAGCTATAGCCGGCTGCGGCTATCTCGTCCATGAACCGCACCCAGGGGGGTTGCCTTTCGTCATCTGGAAACCATACGCCCCATGAATCCGGGGCACTGCCGACTTTTATCGCCATTGCCGATCCCTCTTCTGATATCCACGCACCTGCGAGTTTTGCCGCGGCCGCTGCTGCGCCGCATTTGCCCTCCCGTCTAGCCGGCGGCTCGATCGCGCGAAATATAACCCACTGTCTCTCTTGCACTCTCGATATCGACCCAGCGCCGCTCGTTATCCGACATCCCATAAAAAATATCGAATTGCAACTCATCCGGCGCATCGATACAGCATTTTATCAATTCGGCGATATCGCGCTGGCTGCACCAGATATCCGCTCCCTGGGGACGCGGCTTCTCCTCGCCCACCACCCAGCCGATGCGGATACACAAGCACGACATGCCCTGCGCATGTGCATAGGTTCGCGCCAGCGATTCGCTGAAAACCTTGGTAGAAGCATAGAGATTGCGCGGCTCTGCAGGCACCTGGACACTCAACATCGCAAAATCGTCCGGCACCGCCTCGGAGCGCCCCTCTGCCACCGACTTATAAGGTTCCTGTTGCCGGTGGCCGGTGGAAACCTGGATGGTGCTGGCGGCGATGACGCGCCCGACGCCGGCCCGCAGACTGGCTTCGAAAACATTGTAGGCCCCGATTATATTGTTGCGCAGCAGACTGTCCCATTCTGGTCCGCTGGGATCGGCCGCCATGTGTACCACCGCATCCATTCCGGCTACCGCGGTCTCCACCCCCTCCATATCCGCAATATCGCAGATAAAGAACCGGTCTTCCGGCAAATCGATCCGGCGCTCATCGAATACCCGTTCAGACAATTCGCGCCGCCGCTCCAAACCATACAGCTCGTAGCGTTCCGGCCACTGGCTCAGGTGCAGATACGCGGCACTGCCCACCAGCCCGGATACTCCGGTAATCAAAACTTTTTCAGGTGCCATTGCTCCTCTTACGGAAAAAGGTTTAAGCGTTTCTCGAGATAGCTGCTAGGGATAAGCGTCGAGGGATAGGGGCGTATTCCAGGTAGATTTCCATTTCCTCCAGACTGATCCCGTCGGCCTCTGTCAAGTGCGATTTGCGGCATATTTTCCCCAACGGGGCCGCACACCCTCTAGTTCGAACTCCAACCACCGGGCATGGTAGGGACCAAACGCCTGGCCGAAGCGGTGACCTGCCCCCCTATAATGTTCCCAGTC
>CAXFTV010000291.1:0-10503 GCA_964005845.1 uncultured bacterium | reverse complement strand
CGCAGCAGGTGGACGGCGTGTGTCCCCATGTCCATGAAAGCGCCCCCGCCCGCCAGTTCGGGAGCGGCGAACCAGGCCAGTTCCGGGGCGTCGAACCGGCGGCCATAGGCGGCGTGGGGGGCATTGCGATAACGAGCGTGGGTGAGCGTGCCCAGAGCACCGGAGCGGATGTGGGTTAAAACCCCGTCCATCTGGGCGGAGAAGGGCTGGAAATATCCCATGTGGACAATGGTATCGTGTTTTTTGATCAGCGCCAGGGCCTCCCTGGCCGCGGCTGTGGTGGTGGTGAAGGGCTTTTCGCAAAAAATGGGCTTGCCGGCCGGAATGGCCTGCTGTAGAAGCGGCAGGTGGCGAGTGTTTTCGGCACAGATGATAAAGCCATCCACGTCGTCGCGGCCGATGACGGCAGCCAGTTCGTCGGCGTAGTCGGTGCCGTACTGAGCGGCAAAGTCCTGACCGCGGGATGCCATATCGTCCCAGATGGCGACCAGACGGCAGTCCTCTTTTGCCGCCACGGCGGCGAGAAAACTTTTGCTATGGGAATGGGCAGTGGACAAAAAGGCGATATTGGGCATGATTTTTCCTTTGTGGCCGCCTGAACTGCTGATTTGCCAGGTGAGGTACGAGTAGACTAACTTGTGGTAGGTAGCCAGTCCTGTCAATATTCAAGGAGCAGCCAGAACGGGAGTGAAAAATAATGAAAATCGACAAGATCGAGCAGTTTTTCCCCCTGCCCCGGGTCCGCCTGGTCAAAGTCAGCACCGATAATGGCCTGGTCGGATGGGGAGAAACCACCCTCGAAGGCAAACCGCAGAGTACCAGCGCCGCCGTCGCCGAACTCGCCGAGTATTTCATCGGCAAGGATCCGCTGCGTATCGAACACCACTGGCAGCACGTCTACCGCGCCGCTTTTTTTCGCGCTGGCAGCGTCCTGATGTCGGCTCTGTCCGGCATTGACCAGGCTCTGTGGGACATCGCCGGCAAGCACTTCGGGGTGCCGTCGCACCAGCTGCTGGGCGGCGCCGTGCGCGACCGCATTCGCGTCTATGCCCACTGGGGCATCACCTCTACCTCCGACGAGGCCTTGGGCAGTGCCCGCGAGCGCCTCGACATGCTGCTGAAGAGCGGCTATACCGCCTTTAAATCGGGGCCGCCCGGCAAGTGGCGCGGCCACGAACCTCCGGCCGTCATCGACGCCTGGGTCGAGTGCGCCTACCGCATGCGCGAGTGGGTCGGTCCCGAGGTCGAACTGGCCTTCGATTTCCACGGCAAGATGACCCCGGGCCTGGCCATCGAAATCTGCCACCAGCTCAAGGGCATGCGGCCGCTCTTCGTCGAGGAGCCCGTGCCGCAGGAAAACGTCGATGCTCTCAAGCAGGTTTCCGACCACGTGACTTTTCCCATCGCCACGGGCGAGCGTCTGCTATCGCGCTGGGAATTCCGCCAGGTATTCGAGAAGCAGGCGGTGGCCTATATCCAGCCCGATGGCTCCCACGCCGGCGGCATCAGCGAACTTAAGAAGATCGCCAACATGGCCGAGGTCTACTACATCCACATCATGCCGCACTGCGCCATCGGCCCGGTGGCACTTGCGGCCTGTATGCAGGTCGACGCGGTGGTGCCCAACTTCCTGGTCCAGGAACAGGTTGACCAGTCGCTGGGAGCCGGATTGCTCAAGCGGGACTGGGAGGTGCGCGACGGTCATATCGAGTTGCCGCAGGGGCCGGGGCTGGGTTTTGAAATCGACGCGCAGGCGGCGGAGAAAAATATTGCCTATCAGGAGGAATTGGGCGGCGAATTTTACCACGAAACAGACGGCAGCGTCGCCGATTGGTAGGGCGGCAGTGCTTGGAACTGGTGCGGGCATGGCCTAACGCCGGCCCATCTGCACCCCCAATAGTTCAAAATTTAATTTGAGGCAATTCCAATGAACGCCACGGATAGAAGCTTTCCCACAGCCGCACTCGATCGCATCGGTGAGACCTTTCCCGGCCGTTTCGGCTTCATGGTCAGGGATCTCGAAAGCGGTATGTACTACAGCTACAACGCCGACGAGCCGCTGCCCACCGCCAGCGTTTGCAAGGTGGCAGTGCTGGTGGAGTTGCTGCGCCAGGACCACGAGGGCATTCTGCGCCTCGACGAGCGCTACCAGCTGCGCCCGAATATCTCTTCCCACGGCACCGGCACCCTGCACATAACGCGGGACTATCCCACCCTGACGGTGCGGGACTACGCCCGCCTGATGATGGGTGTGAGCGACAATATGGCGACGGATATGTGCATCGGCCTGGTCGGGCCGGACAACATCGCTGCGACCATGGAGCGCATGGGCTACCACAATACCCGCACGCCCATGCCGCTGGGGGTGTGGCACTACCTGATGAAGGGCGTGGTCGAGGAGCCCTCGCGGGCGCTGGATGCCGGGATAAGGGCGGGCGAGATCGACGGCCCCGGGGATCGCGATCTGCCCTACGCCAGCTCGCTGGACAACAATGTGGCCTCGGCCCGGGATCTGTGCGATATCATGGAAAAAGTCGAAAGGCGCGAAATGATCAGTCCGGCGGCATCGGAATGCATGATCGAGATGATGAAAGTGCCGAAAAATCCGAATCGCATCCGCCAGTACCTGAAGCCGGAGATCGTTACGGCGCGCAAAACGGGTGGCAGCGGGCGCATCAAGGCCGATACCGGCATTGTCTACCTGTCGAGCGGCGCGCTGGTGATTGCCGGCCTGGCCACTAGCGACGACCGGGCGGGCGGCCAGGCCGGCATGGACGCCATTGCCGCCGCCGCCCGGCTGGTCTACGAAACGCTGGCGCCGGAGAGCGTGCTGGAGGAATAGTGATGGTGCGGTCCGGACCTGGTGCTGGCGCCGCTCTCGAGGCGGATATATGGCGAATGCGGATTCGGTCCACATCCAGGCGGCACAGCTGGCGCTACCGCCCGCCTGGCCGCTGTTGCAGCGCGCTGGTTTTGGAGCGCTACTACGAGGCCAGCGGCAAATGCCAGCTGGGTTCTTAAAGCGCCTGGTTGGTTGCGTCGTAGTAGTTGTTGGGCTGGCCCGCGTGAAAATTGTGGCCCCATATGCCGCGAAAGGCGGTGCGTCGCTTCGGCGGCATGGCATCGATGACGGCTGCTGGCACATTGAGCTTGTGCCACTGGGCCAGGTAGCTGCAATAGCAGTTGAAAATGGCCAGGCGCTCTTCTTCGGCGTCTTTCCACTCGGTGCCGACGTGCCAGCAGCTTTCCGAAAAGATCAGCGCCGAGCCGGCGGGGCAGGCGTATTCGTCGTACGCGGCCGGGTCGAACTGTTGAAAGCGCTCGGGCACGGGAAAACCGGCCTTGTGGGAGCCGGACAGGATCGGGGTGCCGCCGCCGCCCTTTTTGACTTCGCTCAGTTCCCAGACAACGCGGGTCAGGCCAGACCAGATCTGGCCGTTGATCAGCCGGTAGGCCATCGGCCCGGCCAGGGGACCGCAGTGTGCCGGCGCGCCCTGTTCTCCGTGCGAGCGGATCATGGCAAAGCTGCTCTCGAAGTGGAAGCCGTAGGAATTTTCATCCGGATCGGGGGCGATGATGGCGGCCAGAATGCCGCTGATGGCCGGGTGGTCGATGAGCTCCTGGGCGGGGCCCGCCAGGGAGTAACGCTCGTGTTCGGGCAGCGACTCGGGTTCGTTTTTGAGTTTGTAGACGTGTTCGCGCAAGGCTTCCAGCAGGTCTTTATCGAGGACGCCGGGCAGGAGCAACCAGCCCTTCAAGTCGTAGAAAAATTTCTGTTCGTCGCTCATGGGTTGGGGTGCGGCAGTGGTGGGGATGACGCTCATGACTTTATCCTCCGGTTGGACGCGCAGATGAAAATCTCCGGTGACATAAATATACGAGTTTCGAGACGGTGCGGGGATAGAGCAAGTTAGTGGTACTCGGTTATCCGAGCAAGTCGAGGCGGAATAGGTTTTCAATCCCTAAAAAAGGAGGACTTCGTGCACTACATTGACGCCCACGTCCACGTTTGGAATCAGGAGCGGGACACATACCCGCTGGTCCCGGGCTTCGATGCGGCCAGCATCGCACCCGCTACCTTCTTGCCGGAGGAAATCATTGCCCATGCCAGAGGCTCGGGAGTGGACCGCATCGTGCTGGTGCAGGTGAGCCACTACGGTTTTGACAATAGCTACATGCTGGACGTGATGCGCGACTACGAGGGGATATTTGCCGGCGTTGCCGCGGTCGATGCCGAGGGCATTCGGCCGGACCGGGAAATGGCGCGCCTGGCATCCCGGGGGGTGCGCGGTTTCCGCATTGCCCCGCGGGGAAAGCCGCTCGAAACCTGGCTCGAGGACAGCGGCTACGAGCGCATGTTCGCCGCCGCCGCCGAGCACAATCTGGCCCTGTGTGCGCTGACCGGCACGGAGGGCCTGCCGGCCTTGAGCCGGCGTTGCGAACAATTCCCGCAGACTCCGGTGATCATCGATCACCTCTGTCTCATTGGCGAGGATCGGGCCATAGAGGCATCCCAGATCGATCAGCTCTGTGCCATGGCGCAGTACCCGCGGATTATGGTCAAGGTCTCGGCCTTTTATGCCCTGGGCGCGAAAAAGGCGCCCCACGACGATCTGGGCGATCTGATTCGCCACGTCCGCGACGCTTTTGGCGCCGAGCGCCTCATGTGGGCCAGCGACTGCCCCTACCAGGTTCAGGGCGAATACACTTATGGCGCCAGCATGAGCCTGATTCGCGAGCGGCTGGATTTTCTGAGTGACGCCGAACGCGATCAGATGCTACGGCGCACCGCCGAGGATTTCTTTTTCAGCTTTTGAAGGTTAGGCAGCGGTTGTGTACCTGGCGCTAAAAGTGCCGTCCAGATCGAGCGGTTCTACGAGCATCTGATCCTCGTCGTAGCGCCGGACGGCCTGTACATTCGCAAGGATTTTGCCGCCAAAGCGCACCGGCAGAACGATGCGGAGTCCGCCGTGCAGCCTGGCGCCGGCGGCCCTGAAACGCAAGGTTTCGCCGTCCCAGGAAAGCGCCTCGAAGCGCCAGGTGTGGCGCGTCTCCCAGAAATCGAGCCACTGGTCGAAGGACCAGGTGGGCAGACCGCGCTCGCTGGCCTGACGCAGCAGGGTGCGCCCTTGCTGCTCCGAGTATTTGACCCAGTTGCCCGGGTGGACGCAAACCGCGTAGGGGATGTGGAAGCGATGGGCGATATCGCCGCAGAGGGCGGTGACGCGATAGCCTTCGATTTCCTGCAGGTGGCGGAGCCAGTGCAGACCGCGATGGCCCAGGCCGGCCAGGCCTATTTTGATGGGTTCCATTTTAATCTTCCTTGGCAAAAGTACAATGCTGCAAACGCAGCGCAGAAAAGGTTGGGAGCAAATTCGCCCTAGTTGCAGAAAGGACGAGGGCTTTGCATCTTCTTTCTACGAAAAAATAAAGAGCTATCCATGTGCTGGAGAGGAGGATCCATGTCCGCACCCTATCAAGGCTCGGCGCAGCAATACGATTCCGTCCGCATGTCCGATGTGATGATTCCGGCGCGCGATGGCATCGGCCTGGCGACCGATATTTACTACCCGGCTTTAAATGGCAAGCCCGTCGAGGGCGTTTTTCCGGTCATTCTCGAACGGACCCCCTACGATAAGGGCGCCGCTGGCAATATAACCAATGGCAACTATTTTTCTCGGCGCGGTTATATCTGTGCCATTCAGGATGTGCGCGGGCGCTTCGCCAGCGCCGGGGAGTGGTATCCTTTTGCCGGCGAAGCGCCCGATGGCTACGATACGGTGGAATGGCTCGCAGTTCAGCCGTGGTGCGATGGCCAAATTGGCACCATGGGCGGCTCCTATTGCGGAAGCGATCAGTCGGCTCTGGCGACGTTAAATCCGCCGCATCTGGCGACCATGATAGTGGCCGTCGGGGCCTCGAACTACTACCACTGCTCAATGCGGCAGAACGGCGCTCTCGAGCAGCGCTTTATGATCTACGCTTTTCGCATGGCTACCACCAGCAAAGAAGCGCTGGCCGATCCCGACCTCAAGGCGGCCCTCGACCGGGCTTATGCCCAGGCCGGCGAGTGGATCGCCAGGGCGCCGCTCAAAAAAGGGACATCGCCTCTGTGCCTGCTGCCCAATTATGAACAGTGGGTCATCGACTTATTCACCCACGGCGAATACGACGACTACTGGCGGCAGCGCGGTTATGCGATTTCGCAGTATTACGATGAACACGCGGATGTGCCGACCCTGTACCTGGGCGGCTGGTACGACTCGTACGCGCGCGCGACCTGCGAAAACTTCGCGGCCCTCAAGAAAATGAAGAAGTCGCGGCAGGTACTGCTGATGGGGCCGTGGACGCACGGCGGTTGGGGCGTTTCAAATGCCGGTGATATCGACTTTGGCAATCATTCGTTCATCAACTACAACGACCTGCGCCTGGCGTGGTTCGACCACTTTTTAAAAGATCTGCGGAGCGAGGTCGAAGAGTGGCCGTCGACGCGGATTTTTGTCATGGGCGGCGGCGGGGGAAAGGCCAACTACCAGGGTTTGCTCCACCACGGCGGCTACTGGCGCGACGAAGAGGACTTTCCGCTGCCCGACACCCGGTTCACGCCCTATTATCTGAGCCCGGAGGGGACCCTGTCCACCGCGCCGCCGAGCCTGCCCTCCACGTCGCAATATAGTTTCGATCCACGCGATCCGGTACCGACGATCGGGGGTGGAATTTCGGCGGCAGATCCGATTATGGTAGCCGGGGGCTTCGACCAGGTGGGGCGCGAGGATTTCTTTGGGTGCCGGGATAGTCTGCCGCTCAACGCCCGCAGCGATGTCCTGAGTTTTCAGACCGCGGTCCTGGAAGAGGAGGTGGAAGTCACGGGGCCGATCCAGGTGAAGCTCTTTGCCGCGTCCTCTGCCTGCGATACCGATTTCACGGCAAAATTGATCGATGTCTATCCGCTGAGTCGGGACTATCCGGCCGGCGTGGCGATCAATCTGACCGATTCGATAATCCGCGCCCGCTATCGCAGTGGCTGGGAGGAACCGCAATTGCTGGAGCCGGGGAAAGTCTACGAATTCACCTTCTATCTCTACCCGACTGCCAACCTATTCAAGCAGGGACACCGCATTCGGCTCGACATCTCCAGCAGCAATTTCCCCCGTTTCGACGTCAATCCGAATACCGGTGGTGACCTGGGGATCGAGAGGCGGTTCGCAATTGCCGAACAGACGATTTGCCACGGACCGGAATATCCATCGCAGGTGATTCTGCCGCTCGTCGAGCGCTGAGTTATTGCAGGAGATTTTCTCGCTGTGCCGCAACCGGGGGTGCGGCGCGGGCCAGTCGGTTCGCCGCTGTCTCGAGGTTCATTAAACTTTTTCCAGCGCCCATTTTCCTGGGTTGACAGGTGGATCGTCACCTCTATATTGGCTATAAATTAAGCAGGTGGTGCCAGCCCGTCCGGCATCTTTTTTTGCGCATAGAGCACAGCGGGAGCCCAAGATGAATGTCACCAGTGAGCAGTTGGAATTTTACCGGGAAGAGGGTTATATCGTCTTCCCGGGAGCACTCACCGACGACGATCTCGAGCCACTCATCCAGGACCATCATATCGTCGTCGACCAGATAGCGCGTACACTCCACCAGCAGGGCAAGGTCACCAAGCTCTACGAAGACGAGCCCTTCGAGACGCGCCTGGCTCGCCTCGCCGACGAGTGCGATGAGGTAGACGGCTGTCCCGATATTGGCGCCACTCGCCGCCGCGGCACCTTTGAATTTTTGCGCAACGAGCATCTCGTCGACCTTATCGAACCCTTCATCGGTCCGGAAATCGCCTGCAATGCCGTTTCTCACGTGCGTCCAAAAATGCCCTCGACGGACGTGGGGTTTCATCAGGATGCCATGTTTACCACCACCGAGGCCCAGGGCATTCTGCAGGTGACCGTCTGGGTCCCCCTGGTCGAGTCGACCCCGGAAAACGGTTGTCTGCAGGTCCAGCCCCGCGTCCACCAGCGGCGCATGGTCTACTGGTCGTGGGGACGGGATCTGCCGCAAACCGAAAAGGTCGATCTGCCGATGCAAAAGGGCGACGTGCTGATCATGCACAAGCTGACGCCGCATGGCTCCGGTCCCAACAACACCGATGCGGTGCGCTGGAGCATGGATCTGCGCTACCAGCAGACGGATAAACCCTCGCCGCGCCCGGAGTGGCCCAGCCTGGTCGCCCGCAGTCGTGGCAATCCCGCTGCGGAGACTTCCTACGAGGATTGGCGCGACCAGTGGGCCGCCGCACTTACAGCAACGCCCAAGCAGGTGAGCTACAAACGCCCGGAGGGTCCCCATCCCTTCACGGGAGAGATGTTTCTCGCCTAGCCTTGCAGCAGTTGTAAAGCGCAAATCTCTACTACTAAGCCGAGGATACCTTATGTCGATACGACCTGTTAAACGAGTCGTCGAGGCAAAACCGGCGGTCGAAGGCGCGGGCGTGCATCTGCGCCGGGCCTTCGGCTTCGGCCAGACCGACGAATTCGATCCATTTCTCTTGCTCGACGATTTTCGCAACGACGATCCCGACGACTACCTGGCGGGATTCCCCTGGCATCCGCATCGCGGTATCGAAACCATCACCTACGTGCTCAAAGGGGTGGTGAACCACGGCGACAGTCTGGGCAACCGCGGCGAGCTGGGTGCCGGCGATGTGCAGTGGATGACGGCGGGGCGCGGGATTCTCCACCAGGAGATGCCGCAGGGCGATAAGCAGGGCCTGATGCACGGTTTCCAGCTGTGGGCCAATCTGCCCGCGGCCCACAAGATGACGGCGCCGCGCTACCAGGATGTCAGCGCCGGCGATATCCCCGTGCTTACCGACGACGACGGCACCCAGGTGCGGATCATCTGCGGCAGCTTCTGGGGCAAAACCGGTCCAGTGGACGGGATCGCGGCGGAGCCGCGTTACCTGGATGTCTGGGTGCCGCCGGGGCGGCGCAAAACCCTGGCGGTGGATACCTCCAGGCACGCCTTCGCCTACGTCTTCGAGGGCGCCGGAAATTTCCGCGATGCCTCCGCGCCCCGACCGGTGCAAACCGAGCGGGTGGGGACGAGCGCGGGATCGGGATTTGCAGAGACGGGCAATCGCTCGCTGGTCCTTTTTGACAGCGGTGACGAGGTGCGGGTGCAGGCGGGCGACGAGGGCATTCGCTTCCTGCTGGTATCGGGCAAGCCGATCGAGGAGCCGGTCGCCTGGCATGGTCCGATTGTCATGAATACCCGGGAGGAGTTGCAGCAGGCCTACGACGAATTGCGCAATGGCAGTTTTATCAAGCCCTAGGCGCTGGCGTTGCAAGTTCCATTAATCGGGGCACGGCGGCAAGGACTGCGATTCTCCGCCAGAGCGAAGCGAAATATCGCGGTCCGTCCGCGTTCGCTGGGGCCGCCAAGCGGCGCTGTCTGAATCTGTTCTGCGGCAAAATTTTCATTTTTCCAATGGCGCGCTCGAGGGCGCGCTGGTGCGGTTTTCCCACGGTCCGGTTCGACGGCTAGAATAGCTTGCGAGCAGAACCGCCGATTTTGCGAGGTGATCGGTTCCGTGCCCGGCCCGTCGGTTCCACGGAGGTAGGGTGCAGTCCTGGACGCCTGGCGCGCGACCAAACGGGGAGCGATAAAATGGCACGCGATATCGTCAGTTCCGCCAACGTCGATCTGGAGAGTTCCGGCCGCCGCGACTACTGGGTCGCGCTGGGCCACACCAGCGTCTGGGGCAGTCACCTGATCCCACTCACCGTGATCGTGGGACCGCAGGCGCGACCGGGGCAGGGCCTGGTCGCCTTCGGCGGCAACCACGGCAACGAGTACGAAGGTCCCGTGGCCCTTAAACACCTGCTGCGCGAAATCCGCACCGAGGACGTGCTGGGGCGTCTGGTGCTGGTGCCCGTACTCAATGTGGCCGCCTTCCACGTCGGCCAGCGCGAAAGCAGTGGGGACGACGGTTTCAACCTGAATCGCGTTTTTGTCGAGGGGGCGGGGCTCAGCCCGGCCATGGCCGGCATTACCCACCGGATCGCCGCCTTCGTGCGCCAGTGCATCTGGCCCCACGTCCACATCTGCATCGATTTGCACTCCGGCGGCGAAGTGGCCCGCTTTGCCCACTGGACCGGCTTTTTCACCTGCGCGGATGCCGCGCTGAGCCAGCGCCGCGAGGAAATGGCCCGCTGGTTCGGTACCCGCATCGTGCTGGCAGGCTCCAATACTCCCCCCGATGGCATCTCGCGCGGGCTCTACAACGAGGCCGATGACCTGGGGAAGTTTTCGATTGGCACGGAGTTGGGCTACGGCGCCTCGACGGATGTGAGCGGGGTGCGCTACGCCCGCCAGGGAGTGCTGGCCGCGGCCATCCACCACGGCCAGTTGCGCGGTACTATCGAGCCCATCGGACACCATGCGGAGGGCACCCAGAGCCTGGTGCGCCTTCTGGGGGATCCGGTGCGTGCAGTGCGGGTGGCCGCAGCCTGGTCG
>CAXFTV010000290.1:0-5251 GCA_964005845.1 uncultured bacterium | reverse complement strand
CGTGGCGCTGGCGGGCAAACAGCACTTTTGCGGCCCCGACCAGTTGCACGGTTTCGCCCGCCAGCTGGGCCGCGACCTGCACGCGGAGCTGTGGACCTGCGAGGGCGTCTTGCAGGGCACGCCCGACTGGCGCCGGGGCACGCCGCCGGCGGCCCAGCCCTGGGAAGGCGTGGCCCGGGCCGGGGCCGGAAAGACGCTGGAGATCGAGGTCGACGACCTGGTGGAAGAACAGGCGCTGGCCTACCTGCGCGATGCGGCCCGCAAAGAGCGTCCCTGGGTCCTCAACGCCTCCTTTATCGCACCGCATTTTCCCCTGGTCGTGCCGGAGCGCTTTTTCGACCTCTATCCGCTGGAGCAGATCGACATGCCGCTGATCCCGCCGGGCCACCTGGAAAACCAGCACCCGGTACACCAGCGGATGCGCGCCATGTTCGGGTGTGCCGATTTTCCCGAGCAGCAGGTGCGCCGGGCGCGCGCCGGCTACTACGGCCTCATCACCTACCTCGACGAGAAGATAGGCCGCTTGCTGGCGGTGCTGGAGGAGACCGGCCAGCGCGACAATACGCTCATCGTGCACTTCAGCGACCACGGCGAGATGAACGGCGAGCACGGCATGTGGCGCAAATCCAGTTTCTACGAGGCCTCGGCGCGGGTGCCGCTGCAACTGGTATGGCCCGGCCGGATTGCCCCGGCCAGGCGCATCGCTCAGGTCGTTTCGATCGTCGATCTGGTAGCGACGCTGGTGGACGTGGCCGGCGCTGCGGCGCCGGCGCCGCTGGACGGCGATAGCCTGATGGAGCTGATTGGGGGCCGGGGGCAGGACTGGAAGGACGAGGCCTTTGCGGAGTATCTGGCGCACGGGGTGCTGCGGCCGACGGCGATGCTGCGGCGCGGTCCCTACAAGCTGCATTACAGCCTCGGGGATCCACCCCAGCTCTATCATGTGGAAGACGACCCCAACGAGTTTGTCGATCTGGCGGCCGATCCGGCCCACCGGTCGGTGCTGGCCGCTTTACAGGAGCGCCTGCTCGCCCAGTGGGATCCGGGCGCGCTCGAAGCACAGGTGCGGCAGAGTCAGCAGGAGCGCCTTTTGATCGAGCAGGCGGCCGCCAACCAGCGGCGCTTGCCCAGGGGAACCTGAGCGTCCGGTCGAGAAGGTTTTTGCCACTAGCGCGGCAGAAAAAGGCTAATGGGCAGCGTCAGCACGCCGGCGCTGGAGCGCGAAGGGGAGGTGCAGCAGAGCGAAAGCACAGAGGAAAATCAGGGATGTAACCGCGAGAAAGAGCCAGTGCGGATACTGGTGAATGAAGCCGAGCTGCGCGGGGGCCGCCAGGGTGAAGAAGTAATTTGTGTCCAGCATTAGATTGAGGGGCGTAACCAGCAGGGCGTAGAGCAAGATGAAGCCAAAGCTTCTGAAAATCGCCCCCAGTTCAGGATGGTAGCCGCGTCCGAAGGTGAAGTAGACGCCGACTCCTACCAGGGCGATGTGGGTTATGAAATAACGTATCTCGGCAATCAGGCGGATGCTTCCGGTTTCGCTGATGGCGGGAAAGCAAACGGCGAGCAGGGCGCCTACGGCACCCATGTAGTAGGAGAGTTCAGCGAGGCGTTTTCTGCCCGTCACCAGGGTGAAGAGCATGATGAAAACCGACAGGTCGCAAAGGTGCAAAGGCAGATTCTTGACAAAGGGAATGGCGCCGGCCACATGGCGGTAGGAAAACCATGCAATTTCGTTGGCGGCGACAACGACAAAGAGAGCGGTCCGGAAGAGCTGGTGCCAGCGCGACGCCAGATCCAGTCGCCTCATGTGAAAGCAGCCCATGACAAATAGCACGGTGAGAGCCAGCCAGAAAAGATGAGATGGGGATAACAATTCCATGTCTACGCTCCACGGGAAAGCAGTGCGTGAAAAGTTTCGCTCCAACCCTTCACCGGTCGTCTGGCGCTTCCTCCGCCAGTTCGACTGCCGCCCAGCGCCTGATGATGTAAAATAGAATGGTAAAAGAAATTACTGCAACGCTCAGATCGACGAACACGGTTACGGCGGTGGTGCCGGCAATGAACAGGATTGCCCCCGGACGCAGGGTGCCGCGCTGCGGCCGCAAGAGCAGGGCGGCGACGGTTTTCCAGTCGAAGACGTCGTAGCCGACTTTGAGGAGTACCCCGGCGAAAACGGCCTGCGGTATCAGCCCTACCAGATCCTGGCACAACAGCATTTCCACCAGCACGAAGGCGCCCACCAGGACCCCGGCAATGCGCCGGGTTGCGCCCTCGTTGAGGATGAGCACGGACCTTATCGTCGCCTGGGCCCCGGGAATGCCGCCGAAGAACGCGACAACGCCGTTGGCGACGCCCTGCGCTCTCAGCTCGACGTTGGGGCGGGTTATTTCTTCGACGCCGTGCAGGGCGCTGTATTTCTGGTCCACTACCAGCGATGTCAGCAATGAGTCCAGATAGGCCAGGAGGGCCAGCTGCAGGGCAAATGGAAGCGCCAGGTACACCAGTTCGGCCGACCACTGCGTCGGCACGTTGGCCAGGAACATTCTCTGGAGATCCCCGAACGAAGAGAGGGATGCGCCCAGGGTCACTCTCTGGATGTCCAGTTCCAGCAGGCTGCACAAAGCCGTCATGAAAATTATGGCGACGAGGGTACTCGGCAGCAGCGCCCCGAGTCTGCGGTCCAGGCGGCGCAGGGCGGAGGACAGCCAGAACACGAGCGCCAGCGTGACCAGGGCCACCAGGAGGTTGAGTGGCACCCCGCCGCTATAAGGTGCCTTTCCACCTAGGCCCAGCAGCGCCTTCGATTCGCCCAGCCATATGAGTACCGCAATTCCGTTCATGAAGCCGCTGATGACCACCGCCGGCACCAGGCGAATAAAGCGGCCCAGCCGCAAGGCGCCCGCCAGGATGAGCAAGGCGCCGGTCAGCAGCATAACCATGTTGATGAAGCGCACCGGGTCCGCGTCTGGGATGCCGTTGAGGAGACCACCGCCGACGGCAGATACGAGCACGATCATCAGGGCGGTCATCGGCGCCGTCGGTCCCGAGCACTGGACCCGGGTTCCTCCAAAAGCCGCCGCTATGAGTGCGATGACCCCCGCCGAGAGAATTCCCGGCAGCGCTCCGCGTCCGCTCATAACTCCAAACGCCGCTCCCAGGCTGATGGCGACAAAACTTACCGTCAGGGCGGCCAGCGCCTGGCGCAGCAGGCTATTGCAGTTCACCGTGGTCATTTTTACTCGTCCTTATTCACAGCGCTCGGCAGCGCAACCCTGGAGATGCTCTTGGGGGGATAGCGCGCCGTTTTATTGCTGCCGCGAAGTTTAGCTCTGATTAAAAGTATTGCGCGCGCCGAAGCGGTGCGGCCGTGGCCTGAAAGGCGCAAAAGTTGCGCTTGCTCCAACCCGATCCCACCCAAAAGAAGATAAGCAAGGAGGCGCCGCGCGGGTAGCCAGCAGCGGCGCGATCTCGTCCATAGGGCCGGCCGCAGGGCGGCGCCTTCAGGGTTGGAGTTTTCCTTCCAGCACGGCGAGACTGCGCTGGTAGCCCTCGTTGTCCGGGTCCGCCGCCAGCGCCTTGCGCACATAGTCCACCGCGGTCGCGTATTCCTCCAGCCCCGCATAGCAGTAGCCGATGTAGTAGTGGGCTGCAGCTTCGTGCTCGGTCTGCAGCAGGAACATCAGGGTCGAAATCGCCTGGGTGTACTCCGCGGCTTCAATCTGCATTTTGGCATATTGCAGCCGTAGCCGGTGATCCTGGGGAGCGGCCAGCAAGGGGCGCAGATACTGCCGGTCTATGTAGGTGGCGCGGAGCTGGTCCAGGGCCGCCAGGTCGGCGTTGAAGGCCGCTTCGAGTGCCGCCGGCTCGGGCAGCTCGAGCGGCGCATCGTCGTCCGGCAGCAGGGCATAGGGATACTCGGGCCATACGTCGCGCACCTCGGTGCTGCGCGCCGCGGTGTAGCCCTGGCGCTGGCAGGTGGCCGCCCCCCGTGCCCACGCCGCGAGGAAATTGCCCTCGCCCAGCATCGTCATCTCGACGGGAATCCACAGGCGGCCGTCGCGCTCAATGTAGCGGCTTTCATCGAGCGCGAAGCCCAGATACCGGTCGGCCGCGATGCCGCTATCGAACATCATCAGGATATGGTCGGGATGGTCGATCAGGGCGGTGCGGATGTCGAGGTTTTCCAGCAGGGCGCAGAAGAGCACGGTCAGATCGTCGCAGTCGCCCAGCCGGCTCTGGAGCAATTCGCCGGGATACTGGATATGGTCGATGGCCGCACGCGCGCCGCGCCCCTGCGCCGCGGCGGTGCTGGCATCGCGGGCGTATTTGACGCCGTGGGCATTGAGGCCCTCGTAGAGGAGCATGGCCAGGGGCAGGTTGCCGTCGGTGGCGCGCTTTTTGAGCTGCGCCTCGAAACGGGCGTAGAGGCTGCGCGCCAGGGCGGCCACATGGCGATCCTCGGGGGTGATGAAGACGGCGGCCATACCCAGGTCGTCCCAGGTCAGCGCGCCGCGGCCGTGCACGGTGAGCTGCTGCTCTTCCTGCAGCGAAAAGGTCTGCTGCCCGGCAGCGAAGGAGAGGGCGACCTCGGCCCCCACCGCAGCGCTTTGGCGGCGCTCGAGGATCGCCTCGTCGAAGGCGGCGGTCAGCGGCACGAGGCGGGAGGCGTTGGGCTCCAGCGCAATCGCCTGCAGCGCCGGCTGGCGCATCAACTCGGGGATGAAGATCCGCAGCGTCGTCTCGATGGGCAGCGGATCGTCGTTGCTCACCCGCACCGAGCCGAAGGGGCGCTCGGCATAGGTTTTGTAGAAGGAGGCGAAGAGCTCTTCGATATGCAGGTCGTCGATGCGGATGGCGCTGAGCACCGGCTGGTGATAGACCTCCAGCTCCAGGCTGGCCGGGGTGGTGGAGTAATTGAGGTCGCGGTCGACGGCCTTGACCTCGAAGCGGTATTTTCCCGGCGGCAGATCACTGTATTCGACCCGCGTCTGGCGCGTCTGCTGCCACTTTTCCTCGTGCCCGTGCAGGCGGTAGAGATAGACCAGCTGGCCGGGGCGGGTGGTGAAGCTGATGCCCTGAAACTCGATGGCCAGCAGCGGCGCCGTCGAGGGCAGGCGCAGCGCGGCGACCGGGCCATGGCGGCGCGCGGAGACCACATCGGTGATATGGATCGGGGGATCGCTTTGCGGCGGCCGGTAGCGGACCAGGCCCTCGGTGGCTCCAAACCAGAAATCGCCGTTGGCGGCCTGGT
>CAXFTV010000289.1:0-7524 GCA_964005845.1 uncultured bacterium | reverse complement strand
GATGGACGTGGACACCTGCCACTTCCACCCCTTCCGCCCCTACATGGTCGGCGGTTGTTTTCGCCACAGCATCGATCACTTCGGCGACGAACCCTGCGCCTCGCACACCTTCCTCGACAACTGGATGGACTACTATTACCTCAGCGGTGATTTGCGCACGGCCGAAGTGCTGCGCGAAGCCGGAGATTTTCTCCTGCGCTACCGCTGGACCGAAGATCCGGCCTACAGCTTCAGCCTGCGCAGTATCGCCAATACGCTGCGCGGCCTGCTCTACGTCTACGAAATAAGCGGCGAAGAGCGGTTTAAGCAACGCGCCGAGGAGGTCTACGAGGCCATCGCCCGAGGCCAGAACGAGGACGGTAGCTGGCACAAGCGCTTTCAAATTTCAACTCCGGACCAGCTGCCCGACCAGGCCCCCTACGGAATGGCGACCGAAGGCACGACCCTGGCGGTGGAAATGGGAACTGCCGCCCCTTTTAGCGATCGGGAATACCTGAAATTGCGCGGCAAAGACGCCCCGCTGAATCGCGTGATGCCAGTCGACGAACAAAAAGGTTACCAGACCCACTACTTGATGATTGGCCTGGAACTGCTGCAGCGCATGACGGGACGAGAGGATGTGGCCGCAGTCTACTGCAGAGCGGTAGACTGGTTCTGCGGCAACAACTTCGACGCGGAAATGGCCCTGCAGCAATATTACTACGGCATCATATGCCGCCATGTGGCCCACGCCTATCGCTTGAAAAAAGACCCGCGCTACCTGGAAGTCGGCCGCGTCGTTCTGCAGCACCTCATCGCCATACAGGATTGGAGCGACGACCCCAAGCGCCGCGGCTCCGTCGGCATGAGCCACATGGGCTTGAGTCTGCTATTCTTCGGGGTGCCATACTTTCTGGGCGCTTTGCGGGAAGCGGGGCTGGGAGAAGAAGGGTAGTGCTGCTATTCTACCACGACATCACGCTGTTGCCGCTGGTGCCGGTGAAATGATCGATGGCATACCATACCCCGGCGGTGACGAACTGCCCCAGGATCAACCCCAGAAAAAAGGGACGGGTTTTCAAATAGAGTGTCGGCCCGCCGTAGCGTATCACCAGGGTTTTGAGTAGCCAGGCCAGAAAGACGCTGAAGAACATGGTGCCGAAGACGGCACTGACCGGGAAACCCAGGGGGTGGAAAGGCCACCACAAGAAGCGCTGACGCGCCACCATCAACAGCCCCATTACCAGGGCGCCAATGCCGGTATAGCCCCAGTTTTCCCAGTGTGGCCCCTCCGGGGCCTGAATGCGGGCGGCGGCATTGTCGAAGGGGTAGCGAGCCGCACCGCCAAAAAAGAACTGATCGGTGTTGATGCCCCCGTAGCCGTAGGCCAGATCCAAAATCGCCCAGATCGAACTGAAGAGGGTAACGAGGATGGCGATCACCATGCCCCAGAAAATGAGGCGGCGGCCCTTTTTAATCGTCTCCTCGGCCAGCTTGAGGCCATTGGCACAGGAAGCCATCACAAAAGTCAGAATATCGCTGGCCCAGATATAGGTAAAGGCCAGCGATATGATCCCCGTCGCCCCCAGAGCCCGGGTACCGAAGCCGGCGGCGACAAAATCCGAAGCGATCATTGGCGCAAAAATAAAGGCCAGGCCGCCCTCGGCGACCACCCGGGTGATACCGATAAAGAGAATGAAGGCAAAAAGCAGATAAATGGGTGTAATCCAGGCCGGCAAACCAGACTGCCAGAGCCACACACCCATGAACGACAAACTGCCCAGCAGCATGAAAACCGCGCCGCGGTAGGACAGGATTTCACCGCTATCGTCGACCCTGTGATCTCCCGTGAAGGCTTTGCGAAAAACCTCGCGCAGGTGGCGGCGGGCGGTCCAGGCACCAAACAGCACCAGCATGATGATCGCCCCGAAGCCCTGATGCACGACAATGGACCCGGTATAGGCGCTGTAGACCCCGAGTACGGAATCGATCTTCTGCACTCCGAGCATATTGAAAACGCCCTGCTGGACTGAATTCAGCAAATAAAAAAAACAGAGTCCGAAGGCGATATCCGGATGCACGAAATAGGAAAATCCGAGCATCTGGAAACTCAGGTTGATGGGGATGGTAATGGTTTCGCGAAAGAGCGAAATCGAAGTGCCCATAACGATCCGGGGAACGTAGGCAAAGTAGTGATTCAGGCCGTTGAGACTTTGGAGAATAGCCGGAATTGCGAAACCGATCCACATGATCCTGTTTCTGAATAGCGGCTTGAGCAAAGCGACCCGCGAATCGTCGTCCTGAATCATGGAAATCGGCAGCTGGACCAGGGGAAAAATAAGCTGTTCGTGCTCAATCCACTGGCGCCGCAGAATCACCATAACGGAGATCATGGCCAGGTAGAGCGCCAGGATGAAGGGAATCCAGTAGGCCAGGGGTCGCAGCCAGAGCATCCAGGGAATGCCCTCGCCCTGGGGGGCACCCTCATAAAAGTGCTTGATCTGGTTGAACTCGTGATGCGGGATGAGCCAGTCCGGTACAAAAGGGAGCAGTAATTGATCCCAGTTGTTCTCCGGCGTGGCATAGTAAATAAGACTGGTGATATCCGGCAGCAGGAAGGCGGTTAGACCCCATTCTGGTATGGCCGTGGCCACGATCCACATGATGTAGATCAGCCCCAACTCGGCCCGATTCAACATCCAGCTGCGGCGGATCAAACCCAGCGCGGTGTTGAAAAAGAAAACCAGAAAAAAAAACAGGATGATGGCGATGGGAGTATTGAAATAGGAGGCAATGCGGGAACCGTGCAGCACCATATTGCAATATGGAACGACGGCGCCGATCGCCATAGCGCCCAGGGCACCGATCAGCAGGGACCGCAAGGTGGGCCCGGAGCGGGGAGACGGAAGCGATTCAGGCATGTGGACTATTGCTGCAAGGGGCGGAGGGGCATCAATTCTGCGCCGCTTGGGAGGACTCCTGCGGCGGCATTTTCACAGTATTCAGCACATCTTCGAAAATTTGCACCTGATCGACATATTTTTCGCGCACCGCACCAACCAGAGCATTAAATAGTTCGCTTTCTTTGTGGTTGCGGATGGTAGCCTGCACCCGCTTCTCTACCGTATCAAAGGGCTGGAGATAGCCGCCGTCCTTGTCGATAAGGCGAAAGACCGAGTAGCCTTTCTCAGCCTTTACCGGACCTACCAGTTGACCCGGTTCGCTCTCGAGAGCCCGACTTACGATCTCTCCGTAGAGCGCGGCTTCATAAGAGTGCAAATGTAGCTTCCCCCCGGCTTCTGCAGCCCCCTCCCTGCGGGTCAAGTGGGCCAGTGCATCCATATCTTCACCAGCATCCAGACGCTGGCGCACCGCCCTGGCCTGCTGCAGATCATCCAAAAGGATCTCCTGCACCTTCAACTCCACGGGTGCAGAAAATAATTTTGGATTGTCGTAGTAGAACTGCTGCATTTCCTCGCGCTCGATGCTCACCTCGGCTTCGACTATTTCCCGGCGCAGTGCCTTGAGCAGGTGTTCTACTTTTTTGCGCCCCTGCCAGCGGACCATTTCGGCTGTTTTGTGGTATTCCTTTCGGCGCGCGGCTTCCCAGAACATCACCTCGGGAATGACGCGCTGCCAGGCGCCCTTGACCACGGCCAGGCTATCGCCCACGACCACCCGGCCGCCACTGGCGCGAAAGACGTTGATATAGTCTTCAACACTTATCTGCCCGCCGTCATAAGTATAGAGAGGAGTGGCGGCTTCCGCAGCGGAGACTTGCGGATAGAAACGCCTTCCCGGCTGTTTGCTTGCCAGAATCTCGAGGCCTTTGCCGTGTACCTGGAGATCGAACTCGGCCGCGAGTTCTTCACTCAGGGCGCGACGCTGCAAAGGCTGTTTCTCTTTCCAGATCAATTTGTAGACCTGCGATCGATAGCGATCCAGTTCCGCCTCCCGGTCCTCGCTAAAGAGAATGAGCTGATAGAATCCCTGCAGTGACAGGGGGGCGGAAACCACACCTGTGGCCAGGTCGTCGAAGAGGTCGACGGGAATGCGCAATCTGCCAACCGACCGACGGTTGACAAAACCCACGAACCCATTTCTGCTCGCGCCCGTTTTTTCAATGGTATATGCACTGGCGAGAGCGCCAAAGTCCGCTCCCCGCTCCAGCTGGAGGCGCAGCTGCTCTGCTTCTTCTAAACTCTTTACGACCAGCCGGTTCAGAGCTCTTTCCCGATTCAAACGCTCTTTTATGAAACGCGTCTGCAACTCGTCTTCGGTAATGTCGATGCGGGGATAGAGATGGCGTTCGCGATAGTATTGCACCACTTCCTGGCGCACATCCTGGTCGAAGGCAGCCACAAAAACGCGGCTGCTATCCAGCCCCCGAGCACGTGCTTCGAGAACGAGTAATTTTTCGTCTATGAGCGTATTGAGATAGTCGAGACGGGCCGCCTGGTCGGTCTTGTCGGAGCGTAGACCGGGCAGGAGCAGAGCGGCAAATTCTTCCACTTCTTCCCTGCTTATGGCATCCCCACCGACCAGGGCCACAACCCCCTCAGGGCCTTCTTTGCCACTGGCAGCTCCAGATTCTGCCGGCGGCTTCTGACCGCAGGCGTGAACTAGAGCGGCCAGGAGAAAGAAAAGAGAGATGCCAACTAGCGCGCGTCGATTTCTAATAAAACTGAACGCCTCCACCATTACTCCAGCCCGGCGAAAATGGTGAGAAAACTCTCGCTCGTCGTCGTCGCCTTTACCCCCCGGGACTTGCGACGATCGAATTTCACCCCCATCTGGGCGGTCAGCTGATAGCCCTGGTAGGCCCCTTTGTTGGTGAATTGCAGGGCCAGAACGCGACTGTTGGTATCGTTTTGTTCATTCTCGTAATCGTTGAAAAAGAGAAATTCCACCCCGCCTTCGACGAAGGTATTATGCAAAATGGGAAAGCTGGCGAGGACGGAAAAGAGCAGGGTATGTTCGACCCTTTCGCTGACCTTCGCCAGGTCGCGGGACTGGTGGCGGTATTCGCTCTTCCCCCGCGGTTCCAGCTTGAGCAGGCCGAAGCTATGGGTGTAACTGGCCTTGTTGATCAGCCCGAAAAAATGTTCGTTCTGACTCACGCCGCGCTCATCGCGTCCAGCCTTGTCGATCTGGGTATGAATCAGATCAAATTTAACCTTGTTGACGAAATTCAAACCCGATAACCCGGTGTAGTCAAATCCCATCCAGAGGCTGTTACTCCAGGCATCCTCAAACAATAGAGGATCGGTCAGGCGGCGCAGTTCACCCTCTGATTCAGCCGTTTGATAAACCCACTGAAAGATATTTTCGGGGATATTATCCCTGGCGATTTTGGCCATGTCGTAGATGCGCAGACGACCGATACCGGCATAATCCCGGTCAAAGGTAAACATCATATAATTCGTTTCGTTATCGCGATCGTCAGACAGCAGACGCTCGTCGATGCGACCAAACATCAAGTTCAGATCGGGGGTAACTGCCGCACTCAGATAGGCATTGTAACCGCGGTGATTGCGGCGGTAGGGATAGTCTGGCTCCTCGTCGTTTTCAAAGCGGTCTACCCAGAGATTATTATTCATGTCGGGGCCAAAAAGATATTCGGGACGGTCTACATTAAAACGTAGAAAGGGCTCCTCGTAATCCGGAAATTCATTTAGACGTCGGCTGCGGCGGTTGTCGTTCTGGTTGAAATCCGAAATGAAATCGTTGTTCTCATCCCAGCCCGGAAAAACCTGGTTATCGCCCGTGAGCCAATCGATGCGCTGATTGTCCGGGAAGCGGTCCTGGTCGTCGTTGTCGTCGACGAACTCAAAAAAACGACGGGTATCGCTATAGTCCACGAACCCGGGCCGCGGCGTGTCCTGGGTGACGAAGGTAGTGGTGGAATACTCCGGGTCCATACTGAATGCTTCGCCAAAAAAGAACCAGGGATAGAACTTCCTCGACAGGTTCACCATCCAGGCTTCGGCTGCAGCGTTGCCGATCACGCCCGAGACGGCATCGTGGGTGATCAAATTGGGGTTGGGATACATCCGGTAGCGATAGGAGAGGTCGTACTCGGAATAGAGACTGAAGCCGAGCACATCCTGCACTTCAATGGTAGCGCCGACAATCTGGGTAGCCGAACTCAAGCCGTAGTCAAAACTCAATATCTGCAAATTGGAATTATCTTTCACATTGCCCGGAGCCTGGGCCACCAGCAGGGGGACGGGCTGCTCGCCGGCGGAGCCAACGGCTCCGGTGCCGCGCGAGGTTTGACGATCCGAGTTCATCCAGACCTGGTAGTCGTTGCCGACGGCAAGCTGGAAGCGCACCTCGATAATCTCGGACTTATCGCCGTGCGCCCCGGCGACAAAACTGGGACTATCGAAGTCATAGCGCACGCGGATGGTTTCGCTGCCGTCGGCGGCCAGGAATCCGGCGCGCTGGAATCCGCCTTCCACTATCGGTTCAAAACCGATTTTCTGGGCGCTCTGGGAAAATTCGCCGTCTGGGTATGACTTGTCTATAAACGTGATAATCAGGTCGGAACCGCCCTGAAAATAAGAAGCCCCACCGACGCCATCCTCGGGCGAATCGTCGCGCAGAATGACCTCGACCCAAGAAACCGGCTTCTCGTTCTGGTCGACCGTAAGTTCACCCGTAATCAAACTGCTCTCGAAACTGGAAAGCTGAGTGTGCGAGTGGTGGGCATTGACCATATTGCCGCCCACAGTAATAAAATCACCCACCTGGGCGGTAATGCGCCCGCCGAAAAGAGAAGCATTGTTGGTTTGCCTGAATGGCGGATCGGCTGTACTTCCGCCCGGGGCATTAATGCGGGTATAAATAATGGTGGCCTGGTATTTGTCGGAGGCAAAGTCCCACTGCAGACCATCGAATTGCGATTTGGCAAAGGTCATGGGGGTCAGTATGGTGCGCAGACGCTGGCCAATACTCAGAGAATAGTGATATTGGCCCTTGTGGTCCGAAGAAATCAACAGCGAGTTGAACCAACTGCTGAAGCGCCCGTTTTTGTAGAGCGAATTGCCAAACTGAGTCTGTGGCTGTTTCTGGGTGTGGTCGTAGATCAACCAGCCACGCGTTACCAGACGACCGTAGATATCGTAGAAATAATCCCCTTCGAGACTGGTGTTGACGTAGCGCTGGAAGTTATTGCGGGCATAGTTGGTGTATTCCCACTGGCGCCACTGGTATTCATTGTAAAGTTCCTGGGGCACGTACCATTTGCGCATGGCGGGATCAAGGGCCCCCGTGAGTACGCCGGGGCCCTGTGGCTCGTAACTGAAAGCATCTGCTTTGCGGATGCCCAGGCGCGCCCCATAGTCCGCCGATTGTGCAAGGGCATCATTGGCCGAGAAAACCAGGACGACCAGAAGGACGAAACCCGAGAAAATAGGCGTGAATGTTTTCAAGCAAAACCTCCTTAAATATCATCCGCAGAGTAAGATGAACACACTTTTTCCAAAGCCCCACTTCTGGGCGTGCTTAATAAGCCACTGAAATCGTGCCCACTACCTCCTG
>CAXFTV010000288.1:0-1506 GCA_964005845.1 uncultured bacterium | reverse complement strand
GCCACGAGGTCGCGAACTGGCGATTCTGCGCTCCAGCGACCACGGACGCACCTTCACCAAGATCTGCTCCTGGGATAAATCCGCTCTCTACTGCGGCTCGACCGTCCTCAGCATTGAGGGCAGTGCCCTGCGCCTTAACAAAAGGCGGGTGGAGGTACTGGTTTCTACGGAAAAAGTACGTCCTTATCCCCGCCGTCTGACCGCATACCAAAAGCCAGGCACCGGTACCTGGAGCATCGATACCTTTGCCAGTTCCCGTATCGAAAAGCTTGACCCCCAGCAAAATATCCGCCCTCTGCTCTCCAGTGCGGATCCAGCCTACATGCATATAAAAGATCCGAACCTTTCTCCTGGCTTTCACAGAGGCCAGATCCTGATGTTTTACTGCGCCCATCCCTTTTGCTGGTCTTCCAGTACATCCGGGTACGCGACCCTTTCCAGCCGTGGCTGCACAAACGGAAATCCCGACTTTTTCCCCCGGGGCTCCACCTGGGATGTCGCAGCTACCCGCATCACCTGTCGCCTGCCCGTTCCGCGCCGGGGCGCCTTTGCCAATCTGCCTTCTCTCTCGCTTTATTTCTACGATGCCGCCGAATGCATGCGCCAGCTGGAATCCCACAAAAGCGCCGTACAGCGTCCCCGGGGCTACTCCTGTGAGGAAGTGGGCGGCCTGGCCTACGGCTTCGACCGCAATTTTCCGCAACTTCGCCGCCTCAGCACACTAGCGCCCCTATTTACCTCCTCGGCTGGTACGGGTTGCAATCGCTACGCCTCAGTTCTCACCGAAGAGGATGGGGGGCTTTTTGCCATCTGGCAACGCTCGACCAAAACCCATGCCCAACCCCTCTTCGGCCATCGTCTAACAGATGCCAGAATAAAATCCATCCTGAATTGATGTCTATCTCCTGGCAAAACGAAAAAAACGCCGCAAAACCACTTCTGCCAAAAAGTGGCAGGCGGTGCCCAACGCCGAATCCGGCTACTGCAAGCACTGGCGCGGAGACCGGCAACCGATCCCCCCCGGGAAAAAAAGCTAGCGAGAAATACTTGAAAATTGTCGCAAACAAATATACCTTAGATCATGACTTGTTCCCCATCGACAATATCGCGTAGCGCGCAAGAAAAATTGCTGAAGGACTGCGGATTGCGGCGCGACATGCCGATAAAGTACATAGATTAGCTCCCCTGGAAACCCATCGCGTATTGGCTAATTTCAGCGCGCGACTTGCAGGAAAAAACTTTCGCAGAAAGAGCCCTAACCTCAACTAAATAACTGCCTACCAGGTCGAGTACTTTCTATTTTCGATTGAGATGGCGGACCAGTCGCGCATCCGGCAATTGGCAACTGAGCTGGACCTGGAGTAGTGTTTTTTCTTTTCGCACAGAGGCTTATAGATGGTCGAAGACAATAGGCAAGCAGGAGACGGCGAGGAAGAAGCGGAACTGCCCCTAATGCAGAAGGTGGCCATCCTCTTTGTAGCTCTGGGCGAAGACGTGTCCGGCGAG
>CAXFTV010000287.1:0-3346 GCA_964005845.1 uncultured bacterium | reverse complement strand
CCCGTAGCGTGGTAGCGCACCAGATCGGGAGTGAGGTTGTGGAGGCGGTGGCGCAAACGGTCCATGCCGCGCTCGATTCTGTTTGCATCTATCCCCAGGTTGGCAAAGCGCTTTTGCCAGTGTGGCTTGACGGCAAAGAGTTCGCTCCGTCCGGGCAAAGATAGCTCGTGCTGGTGTTCGCCCGGGCCGTCGCAAACAAATCCGTGGACCTGCGGGAAGGCCGCCATTATATCCTGGATACAGGCGGTTACACCGGCGGCGCCATAGGGGTCGTCTGCGGTCGAATAGTCCCACAGATCCCGGGGGGCGGCAAAGGTGTCGAAGATCATGATTTTCCAGCCGCGGCCGGCTGCATCGTCCAGCATAGTGTGCAGTAGTTTTTCTTTTTCCGGATCGCGCGGCAATGCCGCTGGCCTGTCCAGACCAAAGGCTGCGTATATCTCGGGGTCGAGAGGGTACGCGCTTATTTCTCTTCTGTTTTCCCCGCTGAAAAACATGCGGCCGATCATCAGACCCCGCACGCCGCCGCTTTCCCAGGCGTCGAAGGCGGTTTTGAAGTCGTGCAGGTAGGGTTCTAAGGGAAGTGCCATTCTGATCCAGGGTATCATGGGGGCTCCTCCAGTGGTTGGGATGTGGACGTTAAATTACAGGTTCCGGGCTCGATGCCAGCCAGTTTCCGGCTTGATAACGGACCCATTATAAAGGAATTTTTTGCGCCCAGGGTCAAGTCGGCGGCGATCGCACCACTGCATTTGCACCCTGGATGATTGGCCCTAACAGAGAGTTCCGGGGGCGCGGCGCAAAGGCCGGTGGATAATTTCTTTCCGAGTCGCAGCAGAATCTGGGTGCTCAAAGCTGGCCCCATCCGGTCCATCAGCTGGACGAGCTATCCCGGGGTTAGCCCGGGGAACTGCCGCCGGCGCGGCGCGCGGATTGAGGCGCACGGGTAAAGTGCCTCAGCACTGCGTCCAGCTGGAGATGAATTCATCGACGCCGAATTGCTGCGGCATTGCGATACAATCGTAGGCGGAGGGATGCATCGTGAAACCGCCGACGGGTTCCGAGGCATTCTTGAGCGCGCCGTCGAGGGTCGAGAAATGGCGCCACAGTTTTTGCACTTCCCCGCCTGAGAAGCGCTCCAGCAGCAAGTTCGTGCGCCAGCGGTTGCTGGCATGATCGAGCGTTAGTCGCCCTTACTCGGCGTTGGAGAGCGCCGCCGGATTGCGGTTGCTGAGCGTCCACAGCGCATAGGCCACCTTGTCCAGCTGTACAATACATGCCATGCGGCCGCTGGCGCCGGGGTGCAGACGCGCCAGGTGTTGGCGGAAGGCGCTCTCGTCGCGATGGATGATCGACCGCAAGGTTGCTTCGAGCGTTGCTCGCTCGCGCTCCAGCAGCAGCTCGAAGCGCGAAAACTGCCCGGCGCTGTAGGGCAGCAGGCGGGCGCGGATATCGGGCTGCCACGAAGTCGTGCGGTTGTGGGGGAATACGGGGCCGCCAAAGGCGCGGTAGGAGGCATTGAAGGTGCGGCGATAGGTAGCGCTGTCGTTGCTGCCAGAATGCAGCATGGTGGCAGCAAAGGCAACGGCGTCACCGGCGGCGAGTTCGACCGGTACCGCCCCGGGCAGGGGAGCATCTGCCAGTTTATCCGGCTGGTCCAGCACTTGCTGTTCGGTCGCGCTGTTGGCGCGCTTGTTGCTCCCCGCTACGACCCAGAGGGAAGCATCGTCGTAGAGGGCGAAGTTCCACGTCAGATGGCCCGGGGCATTGGCCTGGCAGTCGGCCTGCAGACCGCACAGGGGCAGGGAGGCGGTGGGGTTGAAATCGCGGTGGAACTGAAAGCGTTTTTTCAGCTTGCGCGCCGGTTCGATGAACAGCGACGCGCTATTGAGTCCGACGCTTTCGGCGCCCATGAGCTGGCAATTCACGGCCAGTAGCGGTGCGGCTAGCAGCGCGTCGAAAAGGGAATTCGTATCGCCGTCGATGAAATCGTGGAGGCCGGGGTGGGGCACGCGGTGATTATCCCACCCTATATTCGGATCTCCCGGCGTCTGGGCACGCGCGCGCTGCAGGAATAATTCAGCCCTTTCCCGCAGCGGCTCGAGCTGTTCGGATCCAATTGCCTGGCGCACCAGCACGAATCCCTGGTCGAGGATTTCGCGCGGATCGGCCACCGGGGGGATCTCTGGCTTCATCAAAACTCCAGGCGCGTGTGGCGAGGGATAAAAACTCAGGGATGGGGGAATCAAAAAGATCCGCACAATCTCGTCAACCTCTCAGCCTTCCTGGCAGCCGCGTTATAGCACCAGAATCGACCTGGTCGGAGCGCCGTATAGGGCGAAAAAACCCTCTTTTCAGGTTTCCAATGGGAAAAAATGGGGCTGTAATTTAGAGAATTCCAACGCCATCCTTGCAGGGGCTTATACGAGCAAAAAATACGACTTAAAGAGTGTGTAAATTTGTTGACAAGCCCGTAGGGACGGTATTAGATTAATGCCTCCAAGCAGGGGTTTCCACGCCGCTTTTTCTATCTATTACCATTATGAGAGGAAATGAAAATGGCCAATGACCAGTCAGCTTCGTCGGGCACTTACCGCGCTACCGCCTTTGCCGATTTCAAACCCGAACTTGCGGCTCCCGGAGCCACGCCGGAGAGGTTGGAGCATCTAAAGGAACATGGTTTCGTCATCATCAACGACTTTGTTGACAATCCATATATCCCGATACTGCGAGAGGCCGGGCGGCGGGTAACCGAGGGGTGTGCACCTGAACATGGCTATAGCAAAATCGATTGCTCAAAAGGCTATGTGCACCGCGCGGGGGGGAGCGAGCCCTGGGCAATTCGGGGTCTCATCCATCCCGCTTTCGGGGAGCCCAGCTTTGCCGAGTTTCACGGCTCCCCAGAATTTTTGCGCTTCATCCACTCCTGGTGTCAGGGGCTCGAGCCCGAAGATATGGTGCTGGGCGGAATGCTTCTGTGGTGCAATCCGCGGCACCACGAGGGCGGGGTCAGTTGGCACCGGGACGTGACCTGGTGGGGCACCGGAAAGCCCTACTTTGCCCAGCGGGATGACCGGGGAGAGGGCCCGGAGGCCTATTCGGAAGAAACCGAAAGAATCCGCTGGGATGAAATTCGCGCCAATAATGCGAAATCTCTCACTGAGCGGAACGGCGTGAGCATGTTCCTGGCACTGACCGACGACGAGTGCCACGAGCTCATTCCCGGCAGCCACGATCGCTGGCGCACGCCCTACGAGCACGATGTGCTCCTCCCCAAAGCTATGAAGGATCAGGGGGTGCCCCATACCCCCAGCTGGAACGGCGTGGATCCATTGCCGGGCCAGGT
>CAXFTV010000286.1:0-1841 GCA_964005845.1 uncultured bacterium | reverse complement strand
GAAAAAGAAATTTGCCGCCGTCAGTACGGCGAACACTTCACTCCCTACAACGGGATGTGGATGGAGTTTGAATTGCGAGCGGTAAGACCGCGCCAGGGCCGGAATTTGCTGGAGATTGCCCTGTTGAAAAGGGCCGCGGGCTTAAAAAGTGCGCTCGTCATCGAGGATGTGGAAATTGTCGTGGAATACGGCGCCTATCCCTCGCGTCTGTAAGAAGCCGCCTCAAAACTCCAATCTGGGCTTCGCACGGCTGCAATGGGCGTAGGCAAGGCGCCCATTGCAGCCGTGCTCGGGCCGCCGAGCGCATTGTAAGACGGCTTCTAAGAAGGGGGTGGCAGCTATTGGGCTCCCGGCGCTCAGCTGTCCCAGCGGTCCGGATTGATCCCGGCCGCCTCTCTGGTCATACCCCTGGGTTTGTGTGGCTGCTCCCAGTCCAGACCCGTGGTATTGAGGCTTTGCAGAAAGGGTTTGGCGGCTGCGGGGGCGCTTTCTACCAGCTCCGGGTCCCACTCTTCCATCGGTTGGATCGGACCGGCCCAGGCCGGGCGGTAGCCGAACTGGAGCAGCTCGCGGGGCACGCTGTCCTTGTTGGGGTGGGTGCCGTGGAACAGGTCGACGGGGATCAGCACCGCGGTTCCGGCGCGCGCGCACAGGGTGATTTCCTGCGGGTGGGATACGTAGCGTTTGTAGGGGTTGGCCTGGGCGTGAAAAGACAGGTGCGAGCGCGGTACCAGGCGAAAAGGAGCGCGCTCGGGGGGCAGATCGTCGAGGTAGTAAAGGACGCGCAGCAGGCGTGGCGAACTGCCCTCGTAGCCAAAGATAGAGGAGCCGAAAGGCTGGCCGTCGGTGTGCATGGAAATGCACGGAGAGCCGGCCAGGGTGCGGGTAAAGAGCCCATGGGTGAAGACGATATCCGCTCCCATCAGAGCCTCGAGAAATTCGACCACGGGCGGATGGGCGATCAACTCGGCGGCGCTGCGGCTCAGCCACTGTGGTTCCATGGCGTAGGTCTGGGCCTCGCTGTAGTCCTTGTGCTGCATGGGCACATCGGCCAGCTCTTCTTTGAGCTGCTGGATGTGGGCCGCGTCTAGCACATCGGGCAGAACCACGTAGCCTTCTACTTCAAAGTGGCGAAGGCGCTGTCCCAGGGTAAAGGCGTCGAAGTCGGTCTGGTCGACATGCATGAAGCCAATTTCTTCTTCCGGATCGATTTTTGTAGTTGCCATTTGGGGAATCCTTTCAACATCTGGGGCGCCTGCAAGCGAGCGCCATTTTATTGGCCGCCGCGGCGCAGAAAATCGGCGGCGCCGGCGGCGATCCACGGGCCCGTACCGGTCAGAAAGCAGCGCACGCCCTTGTCGGCATAGTGTGCGACATTTTCGTTGCTGACGGTAAAGCCGGCGACGCGGCCCGCGGCCTGGATGCGGGCGAGGGCATCGTCGATGGTCCGCTGCACTTCGGGGGCCTGGAGATTGCCGATGTGGCCCATGGAAGCGGCCAGATCCGAGGGCGCTACGAAAAATACGTCGATATGGTCTACGGTGAGTATTTCGTCCAGGTTCTGGACCGCGACGATATCTTCGATCAGGATCATGAGCAGGGTTTCGTCGTTGGCCGTTTCGAGATAATTGTCGACTCCAAAGCCCTGGCGACTGGTATAGAGACCGCGCTGGCCGATGGGGGCGAACTTGCCGCCGGCGACTACGTTCTGGGCTTCTTCCCTGGTGTTGACATGCGGCACCACGATGGCCTGGGCGCCGCGGTCGAGGGTGCGGTAGATGAGAGCCTGGTCATTGCGGTTGATGCGCGTCACCGAGGTCATGTTCCAGATATCGCAGGCG
>CAXFTV010000285.1:0-3317 GCA_964005845.1 uncultured bacterium | reverse complement strand
TAGGCGGGTGGTTTTTCCACCAGGACGTGCACCCCTGCTGCCAGGCTCCTGAGGGTTTGCGGATGGTGGGCCAGGTCCGGCGTCAGGATCAGGACGGCATCTAGCCGGACGCTATCCAGCATTTGGCCGAGGTAGGCGAATGTCCTGTCCACCTTGAATTCCCGTGCGGCCCGCTGCAAACGCGGTGCATCGAGGTCGGCCAGGGCGACCAGGGCGACATCCTCCATCGCGGCCAGGATGCGGGTGAGGCCCAGCCCCCTGTGACCCACTCCGGCAACGCCGACGCGAATTTTCATCAGATTCTCCCATGCTCTGAGGTTGCCGTCAATCCTTTCTGCCTTCCCAGCTCGCCCAGATCCATTGCGGCACGGATTTTAGCTCCTTGAATTACGGCCTTGGGTTTCTTTTGGTGCGACAGCCTTTTCGCTAAAAAGTAGCGGCAATGCAGTCCTGGATTCCATCGACGTCCGCTCGTGCTGCTTAGACGGTGGGGCAGTGGTTCGGAAGCGCCATTTTGGCCTTTTATTGCGCTTTGCCCCTCGTGCTGCCGAACCGCTCAACAAGCTATGCCAGGAAAGGGGAGCGAGCAAGTGCAATTTCTACTTTTCAGGGCCTGGAAAATTGCGCCTGGCCGGGTTGCAGGTAAGTCTATAAAGAAGGCCCGGCCGTCTGTGCGACAGCCGGGCCTGAGATGATTCGAGTTCGGGCATCACTTCCCTGTGGCGTCCCATTTTAGTATATCGGCACATCCATGTTTTTTTCCACTTTTTTCCTACTACGGGCACCTGGACAGGACGAAGAGAGGGGTTGCTATGGAGTATTGACCACCGCCCCGAGTAGAGCTATAATCAGCATTTCAGGAAAGCGGCGATGGCGGTTTCCAGGGCAATTTTGTCCCTGGTTTTTTTCGTTAGCTCGTGCCGCGCCCGATCTTATTCCGGTTTTGAAACAGGTATATTTATTTACCCTTGATCGCAGTGTTTTACAGAGTTTTTCTTAAAGGTTTTTTTGCATGCTGGTAAACCGTCCGCCCTCTAGATGATCCATTCTAATATCTGGAAGCTCTACGCCATCCAGGCCTGCCGCTGGTTTTTGTTGCTCATGCCCGTTCTGGTGTTGTTCTACCAGGAAAACGGATTATCACTGCAGGATGTTTTTATCGTCCAGGCCTTTTATTCGGTCTGCGTGATTCTTTTTGAAGTACCTTCCGGGTATTTTGCCGACCGCCTTGGGCGCCGGCGCTCCATGCTGATTGGCTCGATTTCGGGTTCGCTGGGATTCTGGGTCTACGCCTTTTCCCATGAACTCCCCCACTTCCTGCTGGCACAGCTGCTGATCGCGGTGGGTGCCAGCTTCATCTCGGGTTCGGATTCGGCGCTGCTCTACGATACCCTGATCCAGCTAAAGAAGCAGCGGCAATATCAGAAAATCGCCGGCCGCCTGGCTTCGGTCAGCAACTTTTCGGAGGGCATCGCCGGCATCCTGGGCGGGCTTCTCGCTCTCATTAGTCTGCGCACCCCGCTCTACTACCAGGCGGCCCTGACTATGGTGGCAGTGCCCCTGGCCTGGTCGTTAATCGAACCCGAGCGCAAGGAGGCGGGCGCGCCGGAAAGCAGTTTCGGGGCTATCCTGAAGATCCTCCGTTATGCCCTGCACGGCCACGCCGAGGTCAAGTGGCTGATTTTGTATTCCTCGCTAGTGGGCACCTCCACTCTGACCATTGTCTGGTTTGTGCAGCCCTATCTGAAGGCCATAGCGCTGCCGCTGGTTTGGTTCGGGTCGGCCTGGGCAATTCTGCAGTTTTCGGTCGGTCTCTTCGCCATTAATGCCTACCGGATTGAGGCCCTACTCGGTCGCAGAATTGCCCTGATCGCCCTGATCTCGCTGGCGGCGCTTGGCTATATTCTGCTGAGTTTTTTTCAGGCCCTGTGGGCCGCTTTTTTTCTCTTTATTTTTTATCTGGTCAGGGGAATCAACGGACCGGTGCTGAACGACTACATCAACCAGTGCGTAAGTTCGGAGATTCGGGCCACCGTCTTATCTGTAAAAAGTCTGGTCGGGCGCGTGATGTTCGTCTGCCTGGGGCCTCTGGTGGGTTGGGTCAGCGACAGCTATGGCCTTAGTGCGGCTTTCCTGGTGTGCGGTTTGATTTTTCTAGGTTGCGGCACTTTGTTCCTGTTTTTTTTGCACCGGAATAAAGTGCTGTAGCTCGATTCATTCTGCCAGCGGAGGGGGGAGTTCGGGGACGCGCTGATAGGCCGGATCCGACTTCTGGCGTCTCAGGGTCGAGATGATTTCTTTCCACGCCGCCACCAGGCCGCGTGGGCAAGCCGGCAGATCGTAGCTGATCTGCTGGTGCAATTTTCCCAGGTTGTAACAGGGCACGGCGGCGTACATGTGGTGTTCAATGTGGTAATTCATGTGCCAGTAGAGGAAACGGACGAAGGGGGAGAGAATGACAGTGCGGGTGCAGAGACGGAAATCGGTCACGTCATCCTTGAGTCCGGCGTGCTGGGTGTTGTTGCACAGATAGCGCAGCCAGCCTCCGTAAAACGTGGCAAAGGTAGTAAGGAGCGGCAGTAGCCAGAGATCGCAGTAGAATGATAGGACGATAAGGGTGGTGTGACCCAGCAGCAGGAAGCGCGCCCAGCGGTACAGAGTTCGGCGCTTTTCGACGGCCGCCGGAGGACAGACGTAGTTTTCCCACTCGCCTTCGAGCTTGCCGAGGCTGAGCTGCAAAGTTCTTTTCAAAGTGGCGTAGAAGGTCCACGGGTCGACGACGGCGGATTTGAGGAAACTTTTCAGGCTGAGCGGCAGCGGCAGCACCACTTCGAGATCGTCCGGGGGGTGCAGGGTGTACTTGTGGTGTTCGGCATGGCTGGCCCAGTAGGAGATGTAGCCGCGCCAGCCCATAAAACAGAAGAGGCGCAGGAAAAATTCATTTAAAAATCTGGTTTTGAAAACCGAATTGTGCACCAGCTCGTGAGTTGCATTTAGCAGGAAAACGAAGAAGGTGCCGTGGAGGAATAGAACCGGTAGCAGCAGGTAGATCTGGTCTTTGACGTGCCAGGCCGTTGTTGCCGTCAGGCCGATGAGGGTCAGATGGCCGCCAACTTGCAGCAACCCCTTCCAGTCACTGCGTTTGTTCAGGGCCTTCATGGTTTCGCGCTCTACCGGGGTGCGGTACCAGGCGATATTGCGGGTGCTGACTTCCATAAGTTTCCTCAGAGCATATTAGTTTTCATCGGGACGGGCTTAGTGTTTGTAGCGGATCGCAATCTGGACATCCCGGATGAGGAGAGCACTTGGCGCCGCGG
>CAXFTV010000284.1:0-5523 GCA_964005845.1 uncultured bacterium | reverse complement strand
TTTTTAGGAGCGGCCTTTTTAGGAGCGGCCTTTTTCTTAGGAGCAGCCTTTTTCTTAGGAGCGGCCTTTTTCTTAGGAGCAGCCTTTTTCTTAGGAGCAGCCTTTTTCTTAGGAGCAGCCTTTGCCATGATTTCCTCCCTTGCCTTTACATATGGATTGTGGCGCCTCTTGTGGGAAAAATAATCAATCTTAATCTGCAAAGCAAGTTGAAACATGACTTTGAATAAAGTTTTTATTCTCTGAAATCAGGCGTGACTCTAGCTCTCTGGGCCTGGTATACATGATAAGCAGCCTGTTATTTCTTAGCGCGAGCATTTGTACAATGCTTCCTACAAATGTTTCTTTATTTCATCTTCGCAATTTCAAGTAAGTCGCTGGGCTCCTCAAAGGTCGATTGGTAAAACTTTTGATCGTGGTGCAGCAAATCCCACAACGTGGTCCGGCTCAACACTTGGTCCACAGCCTGCTGGACCTGATTCCACAACGAGCGCACCGAACATTCAGTAGAGGAATGCAAACATTGTTCTCCAAGGCCGGTGAAGTTCTGGCAGAAATCAGGTTCGTAGAGACGACCGCCTAGCAGCAGTAAAACGTCGCTGATGATAATGCTTTTAGCAGGGAGAGCCAGAGTGTAGCCACCGTGCTGACCGCGTGCACTTTCCACAAATCCACCCTGGCGCAGGATGCGCAGAAATTTGGCTACATTGGGTACTGATATCCCTTCTGCTTGGCCAATTTCTGGAATGGTGAGACTGTAACCCAGCTCCTGCTTGCCGAGCTGAAGCAGGCAGCGGAGTCCGTATTCTTCCTGTGCGCTGAGCTTCATTTTCGCATCCTCTTTTTTAAAGTCGAGTTTTTACATCATGCCGAGTTCGAGCTTGGCCGCTTCGGACATCATATCCATATTCCAGGGTGGATCCCATACGACTTCGACCCGGGTCTCTGCTACGTCTGCTATCATAGATGTGATCTTCTCCTGAATTTCAGGAGGTAGAGTGCCTGCCACCGGACAGGCTGGCGAGGTTAGGGTCAGAGTTAGATCTACGGAGTTATCCGCATTTGCCCTTATGCTGTAAATCAATCCCATTTCAAAAATGTTGACCGGGATTTCCGGATCGTAACAGGTTTTCAAGACCTCGACGACCTGCGCTTCAATACTGTCGGGGATGAATGTCTGGTCGTGCATGGATACTCTCCTCTTCTACTCGGTCGATATCGTGGCGACATCGTCTTTTAGGGCCGCCTTCATAGTATGCCAGGCCAGGGTGGCGCACTTGACGCGCATGGGGAATTCGCGCACACCGGCGAAAACTGCTAGCTTGCCAATTTTTTTTTCGTCAATCGGTGCATCTACATCTGCAGTGACCAGAGCGTGGAAGTGGTCGAAAAGTTCAGTGGCTTCGCACGCAGACCTTCCCTTCAAAAGCGCGGTCATCAGTGATGCCGATGCTTTGGAAATAGCGCATCCCGAACCCTCGAAGTGAATGTCTTGGATGACGTCCTCTGCGTTAAGGTGCAGATGCACGTTGAGATGGTCGCCGCAGAGAGGATTAAAGCCTTCCCGAGTGCGGTTGGCATTTTCCAGCTTGCCGAAATTACGTGGGTTTTTGTTGTGGTCCAGGATGACTTGCTGATATAGTTCGCGGAGTTCGGACATTAGCCAAATACCTCAATTACTTTGTGAAGGGCCGCAGCTAGGGCGTCGAGTTCTGCACGGGTATTATAGAAGGCGAGGGAGGCCCGCACCGTGGCCGGCACGCCGTATCGTTGCATAGTGGGCTGAGCGCAGTGGTGGCCGGCCCGGACCGCAATACCTTCGGTATCCAGGATGGTGCCAACGTCATGTGGATGAGCCGCATCCATGACGAAGGAGATTACCCCGACTTTTTGGCGTGCGTTGCCAATGATGCGCAGACCTTCGATCTGTTGCAGAAGTTCGGTGCCGTAGTTCAGGAGATCGGTTTCGTAAGCGGCAATCTGTTCGCGGCCGATGGCATTGATGTAGTCGATGGCTGTTTCCAAGCCTATACCACCGGCGATGTGGGGTGTACCCGCTTCGAATTTGGCGGGCAGATCCGCATAGGTAGTTTTTTCAAAAGAAACAGAGTGGATCATGGAGCCGCCGCCTTCATAGGGGGGCATGGCCTCGAGCAGCGATTTTTTGCCGTACAGGATGCCGACACCGGTGGGGCCAAAGAGCTTATGTGCTGAGAAGGTGTAAAAATCGCAGTCCAGGTCACGGACGTCGACTGGCAGGTGCGGCGCACTCTGAGCACCGTCGACCAGTACGGGCACGCCTTGAGCGTGGGCAAGGGAGATGATTTGCTGGATCGGGTTGATGCTACCCAGGGCATTGGAAGCATGAGTTAGGGCGACCAGTCTGGTGCGCTCGCCGAGAAGTTTTTCGTATTCGTCCAGCAGGAATTCGCCGTCGTCATCAATAGGTACCACGCGCAAGTGGGCACCTTTTTCTGCACACAGCATTTGCCAGGGCACGATGTTGGAGTGGTGTTCCATGTGCGAGATGATGATCTCGTCACCTTCTTTGATCCGGGTCTTGCCGTAGCTCTGGGCTACCAGGTTGATTCCTTCGGTGGTGCCGCGAACAAAGATGATTTCTTCATTCTCTGCAGCATTGAGAAATAGTCTCACCCGCGCGCGGGCGCGCTCGTAGGCAAAGGTGGCTTCCTGGCTGAGCAGGTGGACACCGCGGTGGATGTTGGAGTTTTCCCGGCAGTAATAGCGCTGGAGTGCATCAATTACTGCTCGTGGTTTCTGGGTGGTGGCCGCATTGTCAAAGTAGACCAGGTTCTCGTCGCGCACCTGCTGTTGTAGAATGGGGAAATCGGCGCGGATATTTTCCACGTCGAAGGGGATAGGTGGAGCAGTTGTGGCGGGGATTGTACTCATGCTCTTTCCCCATAGTGGTCGGCGGCTTCAAGTTTGCCGCCAACCAGCTGCTCGAGCTGATGGCGCACGGTTTCGTTGCCAATCCGTTCGAGTAGTTCACCAGCAAAGGCACGGGTGAGGACATTGATGGCATCCCATTTGCCAAGACCGCGGGCTCGGAGATAAAAAACGGCATCCTGGTCGAGTTGCCCGGTAGTGCTCCCGTGGCTGCACTTGACGTCGTCCGCATAGATTTCCAGTTGCGGTTTTGAGGTAATATCAGCTTTGTCGGAGAGCAGCAAATTCTGATTGGATTGATAGGCATTGGTCTTCTGGGCATCCTGGTGGACGTGAATCTTGCCTCTAAAGACGCCTGTGGATCGATCTGCGAGGATGCCTTTGTACAGTTCGTGGCTGGCACAGTTGGGTCGGGCATGTTCAATCAGGGTATGGTTGTCCACGTGCTGCTCGCGATTCATCAGATAGAGACCATTGAGAGTAGATTCTACGGCTTCGCCGTCCAGCAAGGTGGTGATGTCGTTGCGGGTCAAGCGCCCCCCCAGGGAGATATTATTGGCGGTGAGGCGAGAGTCGCGCGCTTCGTTGAAATGCAGGGCGGCTACGTGAAAGGCCGCGTCACTCTCGCGCTGGATTTTGCAGTGTTCGAGGGTGGCATTGGCGCCGATGACGGCTTCTGTTGCGGCATTGGTCAGGTATATCTGGTCCTGGAAACCGGCGTAGGTTTCGATGAGGCTGGCCCGGGCACTGGCCTCGACAACGATCAGATTGCGCGGAAAAGAGGCGGAGGGTTGTTCTCCCGCTCTGGAGACGAAGAGCAGATGGATCGGCACTTCGAGTTCCGTATTTGGGGGGATGTATACAAAGGCACCATCCTTTAAGAAGGCGGTGTTGAGGGCGGCAAAACCTTGCTGCTGGTAAGGCAGGTAGCGGCCCAGGTGAGGCTCCACTTTTTCGGGAGTTTCTTCAAGAGCCCTAGCGAGGCTTGTGACCTGGACACCCGGGGGGAGCGAAGCGGAGGTCGACAGGTGGGGGGCAAAGAGGCCGTTGAGGAATACCAGGCGAGTGCACTCGAGATCGGCAAAGGTGAATGGATTGATGTCGGCAGCGCTGGTTGCGGCCGGGTCGCCGTCGAGTAGGGGGTGGAAGTCAATGCGCGTGAGTGCCGCCAGATTGGTGTGTTTCCAGTCTTCGTCCCGAGATGTGGGAAAACCGGATTCGGCAAAGAACTCAATGGCGTTGCGGCGCACTTGGTGGAGTGCGGAAGCCGATGCGCCATTGAGCTGTTGCTCGAATCTGGCAAAGCGCGCGAGATACCAGTCCCTTTTATCTTTGTGTGTGATTTTGGCCATGGGTATTCTATGCTTCCACTCTAGCGTCTGCTTGCTCTTTTTTGATCCAGTCGTAGCCCTTCTCTTCAAGTTCTATAGCCAGTTCCCTGTCGCCGGATTTGACGATGCGGCCCTGCAGAAGAATGTGTACGTAGTCGGGGACAATGTAGTCGAGCAGGCGCTGGTAATGGGTCACGACGACGATGCTTTTTTCCGTCGAGTGGAGAGTTTTGACACCATGGGCGACGATGCGCAGGGCGTCGATGTCCAGGCCCGAATCGGTCTCGTCCAGAATGGCCAGCCTGGGCTCTAGTACGGCCAGCTGCAGAACCTCGTGGCGCTTTTTTTCACCGCCGGAAAAACCTTCGTTGACCGAGCGCTTGAGGAAGCTTTCGTCCATTTCGACCAGTTCTAGCTTTTCACGGATCAGGCCAAGGAAATCCATGGCGTCCATTTCTTCTTCGCCACGGTGCTTGCGTATTTCGTTGAGCCCGGTGCGCAGGAAGTAAGCCGAATTGACACCTGGAATTTCCACCGGGTATTGGAAGGCCATAAAGATGCCTTCGCGAGCGCGTTCTTCCGGGGCCATGTCCAGCAGGTCTTTGCCCTCGTAGACCACCGAACCCTCAGTTATTTCAAAGTCCTGATGTCCTGCCAGGATCTGGGCCAGGGTACTTTTGCCCGAGCCGTTGGGTCCCATAACAGCGTGGATTTCGCCCGCTCTGACTTCCAGGTCGATACCTTTGAGGATATCGGCTTCTCCGACGCGAGCGTGCAGATTTTTTATCTGGAGCATATAGTCCTCTTAACTAGCGTTAACCGACACTGCCTTCTAGGCTGATGCCCAGGAGTTTCTGGGCCTCCACGGCGAATTCCATCGGCAGCTCGGCCAAAACTTCTTTGCAGAAGCCGTTGACGATCATAGAGACCGCGTCCTCGGTGGAAAGACCGCGCTGGTTGCAGTAAAAAATTTGATCCTCGCCTATTTTGGCGGTCGAAGCTTCGTGTTCCACCTGGGCGGTGGAATTTTTGACGTCGATGTAGGGAAAGGTATGGGCGCCGCAGCGATCGCCGATGAGCATGGAATCACACTGGGTGAAGTTGCGGGCATTGGCTGCCTTCGGCAGTACATTCACCCAGCCGCGATAGGTATTCTGTCCGCGTTTGGCCGAGATTCCTTTGGAGACGATGGTGCTGCGGGTATTTTTGCCGATGTGGAACATTTTGGTGCCGGTATCGGCCTGCTGCCGCCCCGAAGTCAGGGCCACCGAATAGAACTCGCCGA
>CAXFTV010000283.1:0-5442 GCA_964005845.1 uncultured bacterium | reverse complement strand
GTGGTCGATGATATCGTCGTGTTCGAGGGGCTGTTCGATGAGCATCAGGTCGAAGTCGTCGAGTTGCCTGAGGGTGGGCAGGTCCTTCAGAGTATAAGCCGAATTGGCATCGACCATGATCGGGGTGTCCGGATAGCGTTGCCGCACCCCGGCGACCACCTCGACGTCTTTGCCGGGGGCAATCTTCAGCTTGATGCGGCGGTAGCCTTCATCCAGGTACTGGTCGATGAGTTCGAACAGACGGCCCATATCCGCTTCAATTCCGAGGCTGACGCCGGAGAGGATTTCCTTGCGGCCACCGCCCAGCAAAAGGTGCAGGGGTTGGTCCGGGGCCTGGGCCAGCAGATCCCAGCAAGCCATTTCAAGGCCGGCTTTAGCAAAATTGTTGCGCTTTAGATTCTGGTAGGATGCCACCAGCTCGTCGATGCTTTTCAGGTCTTTGCCCAGGACGGCGGGAATGAGGAAATCGCGCAGCATATGCCAGCAGGTTTCGGTGGTTTCCTCGCAGTAGAAAGGGTTGGGAGGAACGGCGCACTCGCCCCAACCGACGAGGCCCTCGGCGGATATTTTTACCAGGATGTGATCCAGGTGGCTGCGCTTGCTGGAACTGGTCACAAAGGAGCGAATAAGCGGCAGGCGCACGATGCTGCATTCGATGCGTTCTATCTTCATTTTCTTCTCTCTAAGGGCTTGTCCAGGCTCTAGCTGGCTTGTGTCCGGACCTGGAATCAGTTTCTGGACAAACTCTAAATTACGCTGAACGGCCGAGTTTTTCCAGCAGTTCCGCATCTACTTTATCGGCTATGAGATACTTCTGCCCGCCGTCTTCGCCGACGCCCGTGATGATATAGCGTCCCTCCTGGCAGCCGAGATAGTGCCGGAAGAGCCGGTCGGTGGATGCGCGCCAGCGGGCGGCCCCTTCGGGGTGGTCCTTTTGCAAAGCCGTCCAGTGGGCGGGTATTTCAATTGCCATACTCCGCGGTTGCTCCGCGAGCTGGGCTTCTGGCCAGTTTTTTTCAAATCGCAGGGTCGAAATATTGCCGCGCAGGTCCTGAACAGCCCGCCCGCCTTCAAGGTCTTGTCGTACCCGTGCGGTATTGATGAGCCAGGTGATGACCAGTCTGGAAGCAGGAGTCTGATTCAGCTCGTTTCTGAAGGAGTAGTAATTGGGATAGAAGCCAAAGGACAGGGTGCGCAACTGGCCGAAGTTCAAGCGGGCATTGCGGTATTGGAGGGGGTCGACCGTCCAGTGGATGATGCCTATGCCCTCACGCCGGGCATTTTCCGCCTGTGCGTTTTTGAGGATCGAGCCAATGCTGCGACCGCGAAATTCGGGCAGCGCGCCCAGCAACTGCGACTCGATGCGGAATTCCCCTCCGTACTTGCGGTTCCACTCTACCGGGAGCCGGGGGCCGCCGAAGGTGTAGAAGCCAAAGAGAAAAGCCACGGGTTCGCCATCCATTTTGGCAATCAGGGAAGTGCCGGTGCGGAAAGGGGTGGAATGGATATCGGCCGGATAAAGGTAGTCCGGCTCACTGCCCCAGACCCGTTGTTGCAGGTCGCGGATGGCCAGAGCATCTGCGGCGTTGGCCGGACCCACGGCGAGGTCTGTGCTTTCCCGGCCAGTTCTTTCACCGTAGGGCTGATCCGCCTGCGGATCGTAGCATACCACCTGGGCGCCTCCGAGTTTTTCTTCGATCCCGCGGACCAGGGGCTCTAGGTCCAGATCCGGGTCGAGCCGGTGGAAGCGCAGGGTGAATTCGCGCCGACCTTGCCTCAAGGCGCGCGGGAAAAGGAAAGCCGCCCCGGCCAGGGTCTGCGCTTTTGTGAACGCGATGACCCTACCGCCTATTTTGGGAAAGGTCGCTTTCAGGTAATGCGGCGGCAAGAGGGTGGCATTGTCCGGCGCGCCCAGCAGAGAGCGCAATTGGTCGATCTCCGCGTCCCACGACTCGCTCCCGGAGTCCAGCAAGGTGATTTCTACGCGAGTATTCATGGGAACAAAAATAGGCTATTTCTCGTCGGGGACATAACAGGCGGCTACTGCCGGCCGAGGTTTTGTGGGGGCCTGGTTGTCCGGCAGCGCGTTGCGGCGCGCTCCGCGCGTCAAAAAATGGCAGGGGCGGAAACTCATTTTACACAAAATATCACCAGCGGTTCAGGATTTCTCTTCGCTTTCTGTGGGGGGGGCAACCTCCAAGCCGCTGGCGCTGGGAACTTCTTCGATTACGCGCATCTCCTTCCATTTCCCCTGGCGAAAGCGGAAGTAGAACACCAGGGCCAGGATGACGACATAGATACATAAAAAAGCCCATATCAGGAAAATGCCAGCGTCAAAGAAGTTCTGGGCGACAAAGGATGGAATGACCATGAAAATCCACGCCAGCGGCACCGAGACCCACATGATAAAACGGGTGTCGCCGGCTCCCTTGAGAGCGGCGGTGAAGGTCATGTAGAGCGAGTCGAAGACGCAGTAAATTGCGACGATGCGCAACAGGGGGATGGCGATGGCATAGGCCGCGGCAAATTCCTCTCCCCGGGCGCCCGCTTTGAAAGGTTCCAGGAATAGTTCGGGTAGGGCGATATAAGCTAGCGCCATCAGGAGGGTGTAGAGCAGGCCGAGATGGAAGCCCGTCCAGGTGCAGTACTCGGCCGCGGCCGGCTCATTGCGTCCCAGGCGCTGGCCCACCATGGTGGTCACGGCAATGCCCGAACCGATGAGCGGCATGAAGGCCAGGCTGTTGATGTGTGAGGCCAGGTTGGTGGCGGCCAGCTCGATGGTTCCCAGGCGGCCGACAATTAGAGTAAAGAGCGAAAAGGCCATGATGTCGAGCATGAAGGTCAGACCGCTGGGGCCGCCGAAGCGCAGTAGCCGGGCAAAGAGGCCGGGATCGAATTTCCAGCCCCGCAACGTGGCGTATTGCTGCCGGTAGGGGCGTCGCAGGAGCAGGACAAAAAACAGCAGTGCTGAAAATAGACCGGCCAGATTGGTGGCCCAGGCCGCGCCTTCGATACCCCATTCGGGCAGGCCCCAGCGGCCGAAAATGAGGGCATAGTCGAGGATGATATTACACGAGGTGGCCGCGGCGTTCACCGCCAGTACGGTCCAGGCTTTACCGCGCCCGGAGAAAAAGCAAGAGGCCGCGATTGATAACACGTGCACGCCGATACCGTAGCAAAGGATGCGGAAGTAGACGGTCTCGGCCTGGCGTATGGAGGGGGCGTGGCCGATCAGGTCGAAGAGAGGGGCGCTCAGGGCGGCCGGAACCAGAGCCAGCAGGCCGCTGAAAAGGGCCAGGTATACGCCCTGCCAGACCGAGGGGCCGACGCGTTCGGGTCGGCGGGCGCCGATGTACTGCGCCACAAAGGTGTTGATGTACTGGGCGATGCCGAAAAAAAAGCTGAGAAAGATGAAGTTGGTCATGCCAGCCGGAGCAGCGGCGGCCAGGGCTTCGGTAGAATACCAGGTGAGGAAAACGCGGTCGACGAAATGCTGGACGCTCCAGCTGGCGGTGCTGAGAATCAGCGGGAAGGCGAGCCCCAAGAATTCGCGGTAACCGCCTTCTGAGTGCCACCTCCGGCGCAGGCGTCCAGGTAGTTCCATCAAGAGTCCATAAAGGCGGCTACGTCCAGACACTCACCGCCGCGGCGCGCCGATTCCCAGCCGGCCAGCACCGGAGCCAGGGAGGACAGGCCGTCGTGGTAGTCGTTGAGGATGGCATTGCCATCGCCGCTGCGGACCGCCTCGATGAAGACGCGGTCCTGTTCGAACCAGGGGTCGAATTCTTCGGCCTGGTAGACCTTCTCGCCATTCATTTCGAGATGGTCGTATCCGTGTACTCCCAGGTAGCCTCCTTCGAAGTAGATGAGGAAATAGGGCTCTTTGTCGCTGCGGGATACGGGGGTGGTCGAAAGAAAGCTCATGGTCATGGTGGCGCCATTGCTCAGGCAGAAGTTGAATGAGCAGGACAGCGGTTTGTTGTAAGGTTCGGGGTGGTGGTAGAAGGCCTGGGCCCGAACTAGGTCCAGACCGCTCATGAAGCGGGAGTAGTCCACCGCGTGCACGCCCCAGTCAAAGGCCGAGCCACCGGCCTTGTCCATCTGGTAGTGCCAGTTGTCCTCGGCGCCCGGCGGCACCTGGGTTATGGGCAGGTCGGCCGTGCTCTGAAAGCGGATGTGCGATATTTTTTTGTCCCCTAATAGCCGCCGGGCCTCCTGGAAAATGGGGCGGTAGCGCTCGCGAAAACAAACGGTGCTGAGGACGCCGGACGCTTGCACGGCTGCGTCGATGCGGCGGGCCACGGCCATGGTGGTGGACTGGGGTTTCTCGCTGAAGAGGTGAATGCCTTTGGCCGCCGCCGCCGCTTCGACATCGGTGCGCACAAAAGCCGGCACCACCGAGTAGAGGGCATCCATATCTTCCCGTGCCAGCATTTCATGGCCGTCCTGGTAGGTTCTGGAGATGGCGAATTTTGCCGCTGTATTTGCAAGGTTTTCGAGGTTGCGGTCGCACAGGGCGACGATCTCGACGCCCTCGAGTTTAAGCAGGTTGGGAATGTGGGTTCTGTTGGCCCAGCTACCGGTGCCGTAAATCCCCACGCGCACAGAGCGGTCTCTTGTTTGCATGAATTAATTCCTTAGTTTAGGGGCCGGATGAAAGTAAAATACATAAACCTAAATTTCTGGATGCGCAATGGCCAAAAAGAAGAAAAATGCCAAGACGACCAAACGCCATGCCTACGGAATCACCGTGCTCAAGGCCTCCCACAAGAAAATTCGGCGGCTAAAAAAAGATTTCGAGCCGGAGATTCACGGCAATAAGTTCTGGACTTCCAGCTGGCTGATCATGGACTATCTGGAACAACAGGGCTTGCCGCGCGAGGCCCACGTGCTGGAAGTGGGGTGCGGCTGGGGACTGGCGGGCATATACTGTGCCAGGCGCTACGATGCCGTGGTGACCGGGGTAGACGCGGACGACGCTGTCTTCCCCTACCTGGATTTACACGCCGCGCTCAACGAGGTCCAGGTGGAAACCGTGAAGTCCAGGTTTGAGAATATAAAAAAGAAGGTGCTGGCCAGGCAGGATATCTTGCTGGGATCCGATGTTTGCTTCTGGGACAATATGGTGGAACCGCTCTACAAACTCATCGCCAAGGCGGTCGGGGCCGGGGTGCAGCAGGTGATCCTGGCCGACCCGGGACGGCCCCCCTTTGAAGAAGTTTGCAGGCGTTGCGTAGATAAATTTGGCGGCATCACCCAGGAATGGGCGGTGGAGGAACCGGTTCGCGCCAGCGGTACTCTCCTGATTGTGGGGTCGCTGCCTCATAAAGACTAGTGCTGTTGAGCGGCCCGCAGGGCATGCTGCGGCGTATCGCGGGGCCGTTTTGGGGTTCGTCGCTTGGGGTCCCAGGAGCGGCCGCTATCCTGCGCCCGTTTCTCGCT
>CAXFTV010000282.1:0-11770 GCA_964005845.1 uncultured bacterium | reverse complement strand
GACGGCCGTAGCGCTCCCACAAATGTCCGCAGAATGCCGCCGCCAGAATGCCGCCGCCGCCGGGGACAAAAACGTGGGTAGGGGGATCCGGAGCGGACCACTGCTCGACGACCTCGTCGGCCACGAAGGCATACCCCTGCATGATGGCGCGCGGCACCTGCGGGTAGGCGGGCATGACGTGTTCGGAGATGAGAAAATAGCCCCCTTCGGCAGCGTCCTGCAGGGCCCGCTGCACCGCCCTATCGTAAGCCCCGGGCACGCGCACGACCCGGGCCCCATAGGCGGCGATCGCCTGCTCGCGGCCGGCGCTCACGCCATCGTTCATGTAGACGACCGCAGCGCAGCCGAAAGTGCGCGCGCCCCAGGCCAGGGCCCGCCCGTGATTGCCCGAAGTCGCCGCCGCGACCACGACCGCGCGCGTAATATCCCCGTATTTGCGCTCCACCAGCTCCTGCGTCGTCACCCTGGCGACCCCCGCGATTTTCCGCACCTCGCCCTTGAGCACCTCCAGCATGGCATAGGTCGGCCCGGTCGGTTTGAAGCTGCCGATCCCGAATCTAAAGCCCTCGTGCTTGCACCACAGGCCGCCCACACCGCCGGCCGCGGCCCCTCCGGGCAGCGCCATGAGGGGCGTGGGCGCATAGTTGGGCCAGCTGCTAATCTCGCACCTGACAGCGGCAAAGGCCTCCTCGTTGAGCAGGGCTCGTTGCGCCGCCCCATAATCCCCGGCCTCCTGTGCCCGCGGATTGAGAAATAGCTGCGTATCATAAGCTCTCATGCGAGATCCCCTTTCTTCATGGCGGCGTACCACACCCTTAATATAGCCACTTCAAGACCGGGCGATGGGTGGAATGGCCGGGGTGGTGTGCTCCGAGGTAGGTTGCGGCAAGTCGCAGAGGTGGGGTCAAGGAGGAGGGGCCCCGGCGTCTCAGAATGCCGCCCTCCCTCTGCCGCCGGAAACCGGGCCCGACTCAGGACGGCTGGCTCTCCCGCCACCGGATCAGTGCGGCGGCGACCGTTTCGACCATCTCCCGGACGTCGGCACCGTGGGATTCTATGCTGTCCGGAATCGCCTGCAAAAAGGTGCGAATCGTGCCGGCCCGCTCGCTGACGTAGCGATCGCCGTATACATTGTGCTCCGGGAGGCGCGGATCGATGCAAACCTTACGGTTTTGCAGGGGTTCGACGTGATAATTGGCGAAAAGAGCGTCTTCGATGATCCCGGCCTTGGTCTGCATATGTGCCGGCATCGCGGTCTTTTCATGCATCCCGATGCTGCGGGTGAAATCTTCCTGGGTGAAGTGCGCGTGCACCTCGATCGAGGCGTCCGGCTGCAGTTCCAGCAGGAAATTCCACAGCAGTTCGGTCTCCCTGGCCGCACCGCGCCCCTCCACCAAATTGTTGATCCCGAACTTCGGCACTTCCCCCGAAGCATTGGTGACGCTGCGCCCCCTGTAAACCCCATCCGGGTTGGTCATCGGCAACAGGCAGAACTGGACGTGCTCCAGCAAGCGGCGCGCCCGCGCCGTCGGAATGGTCAACCAGTGCGCCACGTGCAGGATACCCCACGATACCGGCTCGCTCGACTGCATGGTCGCGTCGACCAGGAGTTTGAGCGGGCGCGGTGCGGTTTCCAATAGGGGCAGCGGCCGGCCATCTCCCGAAGTGCCGATCTCCCGGTAGGTCCAGATATCGTGGCGCTGCGCCAGGCGCCGCGCTTTTTCGCACACCGCCTCCGGCTCCTCGTAGGGCGCCGAGGCGACCTGCACCGATTCGCCCGGCTGCAGGGACAGGGCGACGTCGACGTAGGCGTGCTCGCGGAAGTCGAGATCCTCTGGGGGCACCCAGTGCCACCCCCCGTCCCGGCGCCGTATCCACCAGGGCGGGTACATGTAATTGGAACCTTTGTCGCTCAATAAAAAGCGCAGCCTCAGGCGCCTGGGGGCGTCCGCCGTACAGCGCACCCGCACCTGCGCCATATATTCCTTGGGGACGCCGGCCCCGGCGAAAAGTTCGTCCAGGGTATCCTGGAACCACCGGGGTATTTCCTCGGGCTGGTAAGCAATTTCGTACAGCGCGGATTCCAGCGCGCGCACGGCGCCGGCGCTGCCGCAGGGAAATTCACTGTCGATCGCGATACCGCTCTGGCTATCTTCGAATTTCATAGTATAACCTTGACTCTGGCGCTGGTGGCCATGGACTTCTTCAGGGCTTCCAGAACCGCCACCGGTGCCAGCATACTCTCCATGGTTTCACTGGTTTTGCCACTCCGGAACATCCGCACGACAGCGCGCGCGCCGGCGAGAAACATGTCCCGGTCGTAGGCTATGCTCTGATCGATGCGGCCCCTGGCGCCGATGGCGCTCAAATGAAAAAGGCCGGCCCCCTCCGCCAGCAGGTGCATGGTGGCCATGCGGCCGTCTTTGTAGGCCAGCGTGGCCAGGTGATTCTTTCCCTTCCCCCGGCTGCACTGGACATGGCTCACTTCGCAGCCCAGCAGCCGCAGGATCATCTCCACCTGATGAATGCCGTAGAAGAAGATCCCGCCATGCGCGGAGCGGATATCGCAGGGACCGCTGGTGACCACGGCGTAGATCTGTCCCAGCTGGCGCACTTGCTTTTTCAGCGCCACGAAAGAGGCCTGCAAAGGCATTACCGAAAAGGAGCAGACCGGCACGCCCAATTGGGCGGCCCGCGCCAGAAAACGCTTGCCCGCGGATTTGCTGCAGCAGAATGGTTTGTCGATAAAAAGCGGCAGCCCGGCCTCGAGTAGCGGCCTGGCCGCCGCCAGGTGATCCGCGCCGTCGATGTGGTCCACCACAGCGGCGTCTACCGCCCCGATCAGATCCGCGGGTTTTTTTGCGATATGGGGTATCCGGCCGGCTCTCGCCGCGGCCCGCCCCAGCGCCGCCGTGCGACCGCATACGTGGGTCACCCGCACCCCGCGGATGCGCCGCTCCACGTTGAGAATATTGCACAGCTGGCCGGTGTGGGTCTCGGCCCCAACAATGCCGATATTCATTATCGCTCTCCCCGTTTTTCCCGTCTAAAAACTAGACGAATAATCTCCGGTTTTGGCAAGGACTAATTGGCCTCGATGAAGTTCTCCGCGCCCGCTTGACGAAAGCGCCCGCCGCACGCCCCAGCGAGGGCAGCTTTCGGGCTGTCCGCCGTAAATTTTGGGCGCGGATTGCCGCGGCAATATTTACCGGCAAGGGTTGTGGGCGGAAAAATTACTTGATCAACCTCATGGTCCAGGGATAGCGATAACCCTCGCCTCTATTCGCTCTAATCGTTGCTATGATAATCAATATTATATTGGCTACCAGAAGAGCTGGAAGCAAGACAAAACCAATCAAAATAAAGCATAGTAATCCAGCAATGATTCCATAAAGAGTCATCGAAATTTGAAAATTTACGAGTTCTTTCCCCTGTTCATCTGCGAAAGGGAATTCATCCCTTCTAATTAGCCAAATAACTAGCGGCGCTACTATATTTCCCAAAGGGATACCAACATAGATTGAAAGTGCACTCAAATGGCAAAACATGGCCCACATATTGGCTTTTTTTTCTTCGTGCGCCATAGTTCACCTTCACAAAAGGATCTCTGCAATGAAACACGCCCTGCTGTCCCCGGTCCTGGCGGCTCTGTTGCTCGCCGCTTGCCAGTACGAATCACCGCTCGGCGCGGCGCGCGATATTTCTATCGATACCGCCGTGCTGGGGCTGTGGGAAGCGATTGGGGATGAGGGCAAGGCCCCCAAAAAAAACGACCGCTTGATGATTCTTAAATTTTCGGACTCCGAATACTTGCTCCACTACCCGGTTGGCAATGACGGCTTGTATTACCGGGCCTATCCCATCGAGATCGGCGCTATATCGTGTGTTCAATTGCAGGTTATCGGCACCAAAGACGGAGCGCCCAAGGCAGACGAGAAAAAGCTTTTCCACGTGGTTTCGTATCAGCTGGCGGACGGCGAACTGGCAATCAAAAAACTAAACCCCGAGCTGGTACATGAAGGGCTGAAAACAAGGGCGGAGCTGGTGCAATCTTTCCTTGAGCACCAAGACGACGAGAGGCTATTCACCGACCCGGATCGCTTCAGAAGAAGCGCAGAATAAAGCGCACGCGCCGCGCGGTCCAATCCCGGCCGCGCGGTGGCCAGCCAGACCCCCTCCCGGGTCAGGTAGGCCGCCGGTAGTACTCTTCCACCGGTTCCGAGGGCTCGTACCCCAACAGCTGCCGCGCCTTGTCGATGTTGTACTTGCCCTGCCCCATATAGCTGTGCAAATTGAAGGCCTGGTAATCGTCGGGCACCGCCTCAATATCGAGTGCCAGGCGACAGGCCTGCACCAGATCCTCCCAGGTAATGGTAAAGGGCGGAAAGTCCTGCGCTCGCACCGGCCCCTCCGGCTTGGGTCCCAAACCATTGAACTGATAGCAGACGGTCTGAATGCCATAGGTCCGGGCATAAGCCCGACAAATTTCCATGCCCAGCATTTTGGTCAGACTGTAATAGCCCGATCCCGGCCGCTGCGGTACCTCGCCAATATCGAACTCGTGACCGTAGTCGTGGATGATCAACTCGGGGCCGGTGTGCAGCACTTTTTTAATGCCCAGTTCGACCGCCGCCTTCATGACGTGGAAAGCGCCGGTGGTACTGACGGCAAAACTGAGCACTGGATGGGGCCGGTTGACGGTGAAATTGGCAATGGCCTCCACGCCCCGCGCCGCTTCCAGGACCTGATCGTAGTCGGTGATATCCACCGTCTGCGTCGGCAGACCTTCGGGGTGCGGCTTCAAATCGGCCAGGCGCAAATCGTAGTATCGGCCCAAGGCCGGAATAATATTCGGGGCGATGAGACCGGACGAACCCAGCAACAGGACTTTTTTCACGCGCCACCTCCCGCAACAGCCGGCCAGTGACCGGCAAAATTGTGCCGCGGCTCGTATCCGAGACCGCGGGCGTGGTCAATCAGGTACTTGGCGTTGGGTATAGCGGCGCCAATGTGGTAGACCTCCCAGCGCTTGCCCCAGGGCACCGCCCGCCCGGTATCGCGCCCCAAGGCGCAGCGGAAGGCCTGGGCCGCATCGCGCAGGTCGAGCCACAGCAAGTTGGGCTCGGCATCCCCCACTTCCTCCTCCACGACCACCTCGCCCAGGCGCAAGGCCGTAATCCCAATATGGTGCTCCCGCGTCATCTCGCGGCAGGTGAGCTCGCCCAGGTAGCGGCTCAGGGTCTCCATGGCCACCGGCGGCTGCGGCTCCCAGCGCTCGCTGATGTACACATCGTCCGGATAAGCGGCGCATACCGCTAAGGTACTGCCGTACACGACGCGCCCGACGCCGGCTTCGATAGCCGCCGACAAGAGTACGTGCGTACCGCGCGTCGCCCGTTCCAAAAGCGCCTGCTCGCGCGCCAGGCCAGCCGCCGCGATCGTCGCCGGCGGCTCGCCGGTGTGGACTACTGCGTCGACCCCGCGCACCGCCTGCCAGACCGTCTCGGGCTCGAGCAGACTGCCCTGAACCACTTCGATCTCTTCCGTCTGGGCGAGTGGGTCTTCGTCCATGAGGCGCAGCGCGTGCTGGGATGCCAACTCGGCGGCCACGGCCTGTCCCAGTCGACTCGCCGCCCCGGTAATGAGTACCTTCATCTTGCCTCGCTTTGAAAATGGTGGTAAAATTGGACGCTCGAATCATTCCCGGGCAGGCCATCTGGCACACCCCGAAGCGCCGGGCTTATTCAAATAGCATTCGCGCCCCGCCGCAAGCCAATCCAAGTCGGGCTGGCGTGGGCAAAATATAAAATATTCTCTGGCGCGGCGCACGCTGGAGTTGTAGAACGGGGCAAATTCCGGCGCCAGCTCGGCGGCGAACGCCCCGCGCAGGGCGCAAAGGGCGGCGGGCAAATAGCTGCCGGTGCGCCCTTTTGTACCTCTGCGATGAGGTAGACGGGCTCCCGCTCTTTGCGCGGTATTGTCATCGCTATCTCAAATACCGTTAATATACCAGTTGCCAGAACGAACCCGGCAAAAACCGGCGGCGCCAGCTTCCCTGCGCCGCCCTTTATGACTGATCCATCTGTTCACCGGCACACCCCTTACAGGAGCAGACCATGCCCAGCGTTCTCTTCGAAGAAATGACCCGCGAGCAAATAAAGGCAATAGCGCCGCGCGCCATTGCCGTCCTGCCCACCGCCGCCACCGAACAACACGGCCCCCACATGGCCGTGGGCACCGATACCCTGCTGTGCACCACGGTGGCCCGGCGCGCCGCCACCGCCGCCGCCGACGCCGTCCCGGTGATAATCACGCCGCCGCTGCCCTTCGGCAGTTCGCACCACCACTACCCCTTCGGCGGCGTCCTCTCCCTCACCAGCGACACCTTCATCAGCGTCGTCCGCGAAGTGGCCGCAGGACTGGTGCGCAGCGGCTTTCGCAAGATCCTGATACTCAATGGCCACGGCGGCAACTCCGACCACGTAGGCGTGGCCGGGCAGGATCTGGTCAACCGTCTCGAACTGCCCGCCACCGTGGCCTCGTGCAACTACTGGGATCTGGGGCGCAAGGCGCTGGAGGAAAAAGATCTGCTGCCGGCGCCGCGGATCCCGGGCCACGCCGGCCATTTCGAAACCTCTATGATTATGGCCCTGCGCCCGGACTGGGTCGACTCCGAGGCCCTGGCTACAGTAAGCGATATGTCGGCGGAAAATACCGGCCTCGACGTGGATCTGGCAGGCGCCGTCGTGCAGACCTACGGAGCCTGGGGCGCCGGCCCGGGACACACCGACAATCCAGCGGCGGCCACCCCGGAACTGGGCGCGGCCCTACTCGAAATCCTGGTGCGAGAAGTGGCGCGCGTCCTGCGCGATTTCGGCCAGATTCCCGGCCCGGTAGAAGACTGAACACCACGGTTAGCGGGCGCATCCCGGCACGCCCAGAGCGCCAGGGCAAGGGGGGTACGGAACGGCCGCTCATAAAATTTGCCAGCTGCCGGACTCGGACACTGCGCCAGCAGCGCAGGCCATCAGGACGGAGTCAGTAATGCCCGGCCTTGCGAGTTGAAGGCGAAGTTCCAGCGACGCTCCCGGGTGCGCACCGAAAAACCGCCGCAGCGACGCTCGACCCGGACCCGGGCCGCGGCCGGCGCCAGGGCCAGCACCAGGGCATCGCCCTGGCCGGCGGAAGCCAGCACCTGCGCAGCGGCTTCTTCACTGCGCCCGCCGAGTTGGCGCAGACTGCCGGCCGCCAGGCCAGATGGGGCAAAGGGCACCATCTCGGACCTGAACGCGACCTCCTGTGGATAGACGGCCAGCAACTCGACCACCCGGGGCCCGGCGCCCAGGCGGGCGCGTCTGTTCCCGAGCGTTCTCAAATCCGCCGGATTCAGCTTAAATGCCATTTCGCCGCTGCCGCTTTCCGCCCCCGGCCCAGCGGAAAAATCGACCTCCAGAGGCTGCCGCCCGGGGCACTGCAGCTCGATTTTTGCCAGGTCGCAGCAGGTTCCGGTGCCGGGCAGCAGCACCGCGGCGCCGAAACCCAGCAGGGTGTTCGGGTGGATATAAAAGGGCCGCGGCGTGCTGCGCGACTCCAGCTGCTGCGAATCCAGCCCCATTTCGCCGAAGCGCGCGCCGTCGTCGCAGCGCTGGCGCAAACCGTCCAGTTCCAGCTCTATAAAGGGCCGCCCGTGCGGGTCGTTGAAGCCGCCCCAGGCCACCGCTACCTCGTGCCAAACGCCCGGCTTCAGGGCCGCCTTTGCGGGCGGTATGCGCACCTCGACCTGGTGGCTGCGCTGGCTCTGCACCGCAAAGACCAGCCCCTCGCCGTCGAAATGGCCCAGGGCAAAACTATTGACTCGCGCCCCCAGACTCCCGCCCAGGCCCGCACCCGTGTGAAACAGGACCTGGGGCCGCCGCGGATCGATTTCCCGGCGCCAGCGGACGCGCAAACGCAGGGCCCCGGCATCCGCATTGAAATGGGGCTGCCGCGGGTACTGGAGATAATCTCTCCCGTCCAGGCGCGCAAAGGCCACCCCCTGCTGGGCTGCCATCCGCACCCCCCGGGGCCGCCGCCGCAAGGCCACCAGCAGGACCGGCGCCGCCCCGCGCAGTAGCCAGTATTCCTGCTCCAGGCGCGTCGAGCGCAGCCGTTGTCGGGCAAAGCTGCCGCCCTCGTGCGCCCCGGCCAGGTGGGCGACGAATTCGTTCTGGCCGCCGACGCAGGGCAAGCTGCCACAGCTCACCGGCTGGGCCTCTTCACAGGCGATACTGCGCAACGCCGGAGCTCCGGCCCACTGCAGCTGCAAGTCGCTGAACCCGTGGGCGACGCCGCCCGTGTAGCCGGTCAGGTGGACCACCAGGGCGGGATCGGGCCAGGCCTGGCGCAGTACTGCGGTCTCGCCGTAGTGGGTTTTGGTGAAGGTGCGGGAAAGCGGCAAGCGCGGGCGGCGACGGGCCCGGAAAGCGGGATCGTAATAGCAGTAGCCATAGGGCCCGTAGGCGATCAGACACTCGGCCGAGGAGCCCTTTACGCCCACCCCGAAGCGGTAGATGCGCCCCAGCTGGGGATCCTCCAGGGCCACCTGGCGCAATTCGTCGTCGCCGGCCTCCTGGGCCAATCTGAGCAGGGACGGCGACCACACCGGGCGCCGTCCCGCAGCCATAGCGTCGTCCGGACCGCTCAACTGGTAGCGGAACCACTTGAGCGGCACCGTGCAGCGGCGCGGGAATTCGCGGTAGAGGTCGATGCCGCAGACATTGCGCAGGGCATCGGCAAACTGCAGCATCCACAGATTTTCCCAGGTCCAGAAAGACGGCCCGTCCACCGGCTCGCCGTCGACCCCGCAACCGCTGCCCGGGAGCATAATGGAGCACCGAAAGCGTTCGACTACCGCCTCGACCCACTGACTCGCCTCGGAGTGTTTGCCCAGCAGGTGCAGGGCAGCGACCCCGAAATGGCCATTGTCGACCACCGCGTGATGGCCGCCGGCCGGGTTTTGCCGCGCCTTTTCCACGTCCGGCCACCAGCGCCGCATTATTTTTATCAGGCAGCGGGTGAGCTGGTCCTCCTGCTTCGAGGTGAGCTGGTCCCCCAGCAAATCGAGGCCCAGAGCAAAGGCCTGCATATAGCGGTTGGCGCTGTAAAAGTGTTCTTCGATATGATCGTTGTGCTCCCAGAAGCACGCTGCCAGCAGCCACTTTTTGGCGCGCTCCAGCCAGCCTTGCTCCCGGGTGAGCTTCCAGGCAAAGGCGTAGTGTTCGATCAGCGCGGAGGCCTGCATGGCGGTGTAAAAAGTAATGTAGAGCTGGTGGTAGGGATGCGGGCTGTGGGGACGTTCGGGGATCTTCTTCCAGGGCCGGCGGGCGCCGAAGTCGCGGCAATCGGCCACAATGTTTTCCAGGATGCGCCGCCGCACCGGATCGGTGGGCGGTGCAAAGCTAAAATCCGGGTCGTCGGGGGCGCGTAGCAGGCGCGGATGGGAATGGCGCATTACAGAAATAGACATAGCACGGCTCCAAGGGCAAAAAAATCCACCGGCAAGGTCCGCTTTCGGCCCCCGCCGACTTATTCAAAAGCTGCCGATTCCAGCGTCCGGCAGGTAGCGAAAAAACTCCAGCCGAAGCATCAACCCTCCCCCCTGAAAGTCAGCTCCACACCATTCCCCACCTCGACGTGCACCCGCAAGGTCCGGGGCCGCACCAGCTCTGCTGGACGCACCGCGCCATCGACCCACACCCGCGGATAGCGGCACCAGGCGGCCGGAACCTCGACCTCCAGACTCAGCTCGGTATGAGTTACCGCCGCGGGCAAACCCTCGAAATCCAGCCGATAGCTGCGTTCGTCGGCTGTGTCCGCCCCTGATTCGACGCGCAGGTGGCGGCGGCACAGGTGGTAGAAAATCACCTCTTCGGGCACCGCGCACCAGACTTCGTCGCCGCCCTCGCTCAACACGGTTTCAAAACGGCGCCGCAACTGCGCTTCCGAACAATCCTTGTTGGGATGGATGGCCTCCTCTATGGGACAGTGGCAATAATCGATGATCCAGCCCCCGTCCTCCCGCGCGTGGCGGATATTGCGAAAGGGATCATACTCGCTGTAGAAGGGCTCGTAGAAATGGTCGTGCAAGGCCGTGCGATTGAGCCAGAATAGCTCATCCCCGGGACGGTTCAGCGCATCGGTCAAACTCATGGCGCCCAGATAGCCCAGCTCGCGGCAGGCCGCCAGCACATGATCGGCCATATTGGTGTTGTTACCGGGCGAGCAGTAGAGAATCACCGGCGCCGCGATCGCTTCCTCCAGCACCTCCTTGGCCTGGCGCAATTCGCGGTCCAGCATATCCGGCTCGATGATCTCGTGGCTCCAGGAGTGGTTGCCCACCCCCCAGCCGCGCCGCAACAAATCCCGCAGTTCGGCGCCGTTCATATGGCGGTAGCCATTGTAGCTCGACTGGCCGACGCGGCGGATCTCGCCCAGCTGACCGACCACCACCTCGACGTGACCGGGCATGCCGTACTCTTCGTGTATGGGCACCGCAAAGCGGTGCAAATCGGCCAGGGCCTCGTCGTAGGTAATCGAATAGACCCAGCGCTTGCCGTGTTTCCAGTCGCAAATTTTCAGAGACATACCTAGCCTTTCGCTCAAGCGTTTTCCACCGCCTTCATAAAATCGGCGAAGGTCGTACCGTAGCCTATCTTCCACTCGAAAATATGGGTCGCATATCGCGTCGCCAGACGCTCGGGAAAACTGGTGGGGGTCTCCACTCCCACGGTGGCGTCCCGCATCAGAATACAGCGATAGCCCCGACCCAGCATGGGAAAGGCCCCGCCCTCGGCGTTGAGCAGGCACATATCGGCGGCAAAGCCCATGTAGATCAGAGTATCGATATCGCGCTTTTTGAGATACTCGTCCAGCTGGTCGGAGTAAAATACCAGGGGCTCGTCGCCCACCGGCGCGGTGATCTGGGCGCGCCGCATCCGCGCCAGGGGGGAATCGGTGAGATAGCGGACGCCGTGGGCGCGCTCGGCCATGACGCCCGCCTGTCCGGACGCCCTTTCCAGGGCCTGTCCGGAGCGCCGCGAAGGCACCTCCGGGTATTGCGCGTCCATCCAGTCGCTCTCCACATGGCACACCGCCATATCTAGGGCCCGGGCCGCATCCATCGCCGGCCGCATCACCTCCTGCATAATGCGCCAGGCTTCCTCGGTGGACTGCGGCCAGCCCAGGCCGACGCAGTAGCTGGAATCCACCGGTGGCCCATCCGGACAACCGATATTCCAGCAGTGCATGCCCACCAGCGCGGTCTGCGCTACCCCCAGCTCGAAAACTTCCTCCTCGTAGCCGGGATCGTCGATCGGCAGGGCGCGGTAGTAGCGGCTGGGCAGGCGGAGCGTACGGCTCATAACCGGTTCCTCGCGGCGACGTTGCGCACCATTTGCACCGCCAGTTCGCAGTGCTCCTCCTGGTACTTCTCGCAAAAACTGCTCCAGCGGATGAAAGTTTCCAGAAAATCGCGCGCCCTCGGACAGTTGTCGGCGCTGTAGTGGTAGGAACGCGAGGCCGGAGGTTGCGAGTAGGGATAGCGTTGCCCGGCGGCGGCATCCTGCAGAAACTTCAAGCCCGCGGGCATCAAATAATACTTGCCCTGCCCGGCGCCCGGGATGCCTTCCTCGAGCACCTGCGCGGCAAAATCCTCGGCGCTACAGGTAAAGGCTTCGGGGTCGATATTGAAACCGACCATCCAGCAGGAATAGACCTCCACGTAGTCGGGAAT
>CAXFTV010000281.1:0-11272 GCA_964005845.1 uncultured bacterium | reverse complement strand
TTCCGAGGTCTCGATTTTGTCCGCGTCCAGGATGCGGTTTTCTGCGCCATCCCCCAGGGCCAGAATCTGCAGGCCACCGTTGACTTCGGTGGCGTAGAGCTTGCCGTCGGCCCACACCGGCGAGCCCTTGCCCACCGTGCCGATACTGTGCTGCCAGTATCGCTGCCCCGTGGCCGCGTCCAGGCAGTAGAGGTTGGCCGAATTGTCCACCACGTACAGGCGCTCCCCGTGCAGCACCGGCGAGGTATAGCCGACCTGGATGCCGTCGGCGCGCCACAGTTCGTGGGTCCCGGTCACATCCCCGCTGCCGCCGCCATCGATGCAGACCACGCGGCCCATGGCAGTATTGTCCAGATTCTCCTCGCTATGGGCGGCGTAAATCCGGGTGCCGTCCACTACCACGGAAGAATTGATGCCGCGCCGGCTGAGCTTGAAGCCCCAAACCTTTTTCCCGGTGCGCATCTCCATGGCGTACACGCCCCCGTCGGCGTTGCCGCCGATCAGCAACCGGCGCCCATCGATCAGGGCCACCACTGGCACCGAGTAGGTGGTATCCAAGGGCCGTCCACCCGGGGTCGCAACCCACACCAGGGCGCCGCTGTGCTTGTCAAAGGCAAAGTAGCGGTGGCGCGGAATGACTTGTTCCCCCCAACCCAGATTGAGGTAGCTAATGACGACCAGATCGCCATCCACTACCGGGGTATGGGTGCGACCTCCATAACCGGAGATGCGGCCGAATTCCTCGGTCAACGAGTGCGACCAGAGGATGCGGCCCTCGGCATCAAAACAATAAAACATGCCCTGGACCCCGTGGGCATAAATCCGTCCGGTGGCGGGGTCGGCGGCCAGACTGGCCCAGCCCACCCGGTTGTAGGGGATGGTGGTGTGAAAGACGTTGAAACGATGCTCCCAGAGCAATTTTCCAGTGGCCGCATCAAAGCAAGCCACCTGTTCCTGTTCGGTGATATCCCGGCCCACCCGCCCGCTGACGCAGACCCGCCCATTGAGCACGACCGGGGTGGAACGACCGCTGAACGCCACCTTCCACACCAGGTTTTCACCGTCGGCGGACCAGCTTTCGATCAATCCCTCTTCCAGGGAAACGCCGTTTTGCAGCGGTCCTCTCCAGCCGGGCCAATCCGCGGCCCCCACAGACGCACCGGACGCCGCCAGCAAGCAAAGAACAAAACCTAAATTTTTGCGTAGACTCCAGAATCGCATTCCAGTCCCCTGTCCTATTAACTCATACTGGCAAAGTTGCAAATTAATAATAGGTGGGCATGCTTTCCCGTCAAATTTCCTCGACGTGGCGGCCTGCAACCCACCCCTCCAATTCGACCTCGATCCGGGACCAATCCCCGGCCTTTTCCAGCACCCGCAGCGCCGTTCCACGCGGCAAAAATCCGGCCACCCGCGCGGCCTTTCCCTGCGGCGCGCGGCGAATGTTCAGGCGCTCGGCTGCTACCACGGCGCGTCCCTGCGGTGTCACGGTGCGGTAGAGCAGGCGGGCGCGCAACTCGTCCAGAGGGTAGGCTGGACCCGGGTCTATCTTGCGTCCCGGAGCGATCTCGTCGTGCCCCAGGATGTGGCGGATGCCGTAGCGCTCGACCAGCAGGGCGCACAAAGTCTCAACCACCTCGATCTGCACCGGGGTGAAGCAGTGCCAGCAGGTCGACCGGACGTGGTGGCGGTGCACCGCCCGAAGGACCTCGGCGGCGGGATACTCGCGGCCGAACCAGGAGATAAAACGGCCGTCCCGTTCTTCCAATTGTCCGGCGTTTTCTATTTCGATGCCGATGGAGTACTTGTTGAAGCCCTGCCGTTCGCCCCAGACGCTCTGACCGGCGTGCCAGCCGATGGTATCAAAGGGCAGCAGCTGGGTAATGGATCCGTCCCGGCCGATGACCAGATGGGCCGAAACCTTGCGCTGGGTATCGCACAAAGTTTCGACCGCGCCCGCGACGCTGGAACCGGCGGTGTAGTGAATGATTATGGTGTCCAGGTCGCCCTCGCCGTATGGACCGCCCTGGTTGGGCGATTCTATGTATTCGACGCCCTTGCCCTGCAAACGGTGTTTTCTTATCCGCATATAACTCCTCTATAGAGACTCCGTTCGGGACCCGTGGCGGGCTCGAAAAGCCGGACTGCAAACCTATCGAAGCCATCGGGCAGCATTGAGAATCCACCTCGTTTCAGCCCGCATCGCGGATCGAATTGTCTGGTTGACATCGCGGTTTTACCTGCCGGAAAATGGCGTCGCGGAATCCGGCGACGAGCGGGCACGGAATGATACGAAGAAGAGAAAAATAGATCAATCGGAAAAAGACCGCTACTTTGCCTTGGACCCGCTTTCGGGCGTACCTTATTTTTTTAGTCATGCCCTTGGAAAATGTTGAAAAGCTAAAACGAGACATCGTCTTCCAGGAACAACTGCGGGGGCATACCTATACCTTCCACTCGACCTGGGGCTTGTTCAATCCCAAACGCGTCGACGAGGGCTCGCGCCTGCTGCTCGACCGCCTCGAAGTCGCAGCTGATGCCACCTGCCTGGATATCGGTTGCGGCTACGGTCCCATCGGGCTGGTGCTCGCCCGGCTCGCCCCCGAAGGCCTCGTGCACATGGTAGACAAGGACTTCGTCGCCGTGGATTACGCCCGCAAAAACGCCGCCCTCAACCGGCTCTCCAACTGCCAGATCTACCTGAGTAATGGCTTTGGCCAGGTACCCGCCCTGCGCTTTGACACCGTCGTCTCCAACCTGCCGGCCAAGGCGGGCAACGAAATGCTCTCCATCATCCTGCACGAGGCTAGAGACCACCTGCGAGAAGGTGGCCGCTTCTACGTCGTGACCATTTCCGGGCTCAAAGGTTATATCAAACGGAATTTCAGGGAGATTTTCGGCAACTACAAAAAGGTGAAGCAGGGCAAGACCTACACGGTCTCCCTGGCCGTCAGGGAATGACGCCTGGCGGGATCAGGAGGCCTCGGGCACGACGATATCCACGGTGTTGAACAAATCCGCTATTTCTTCAAAGAGCGCCGCAAACATGGCGCCGCCCAAAAGGGCCAGATCCCGGCCCTTTTCGCCGCCCTGACAATTGTCGGCAAAGAGCCGGCCTAGCTGACCTTTCAGGCCATCCGAGTGCACATCCGCATCGCCGATAACCCGGGCATAGGCCGCCAGGCGCAGCCGCAGATCTTCCAACAGACCCTCGCCGGCTTCTCGCGCCACCAGATCCCAATGGCTGTAGTAGTGCGTGGTTACCGCCTCCTTTGCCGGTGACTCGCCCAGGGACAGGGCCAGGGCAAAATCCACCGCAAAGGCGCGCAGATACAGCAATTCGGTCTGCATGCGCTCCAATTTCACGCCCAGATGTATGGCCAGTTCCCGCAGGGCGTCCTGCTCCGGCGCAGACGGGGTGCAGACGGCGTCCATGAGCAGCGCGCCGATCTCTACGGGACTAGCTTCCCTCTTTTCCAGATCCATGCTTTTTTTCTCTAGCGAAATACTTGTTTTCGGTCAATATCCTTCTCGTTGCGTAGCTGGTTAATATCCTCCCCGTTTAGTATATTAATATAGGGTTATAAAATAGCATACCCGGTGCAAATGGGAAAATGCAGTCTCCGGGGACCTCCTCAAATGGTAAAATACCTATTCGCCGGCACCTTCCTGCTGTCTTTGATCATCGCAATTCGCGCCCTGTCTAAACTCATGTCAGAGATGGGCCAGTTGCGCATCCGCCAGGACAAAATCGATCGCGAACTGGATACGCGGCGCGCCGAAATCCCCGAAAAACGGGAAAAAATAGAAACGCTGCAGAACTCGTTGAGCCCACTCAAACGGGAAGACCAAAAGCTGCGCATCTATTTCAACAAAGTAATAAACATCGAGAGCGCTGACGCACAGCAAGAGCGCGAAGCACAGCTAGAAGCCGATACCAGGGAGCATGGGCGCGCCGGGGATCTCCCCGAACGAAAACGCGAGATCCAGCTCAGCAGGAGAAACCAGGAGGACATTTTTTAGCAGCTATCTCGAAATCCGGTGCCCTCAACCGCACTCTAGCAAAGGCCTCGAATAAAATAGCCGCGCTGCTCTGGCTGAAATTCATCACGCGCCCGAACGCCGCGGCGGCAGCGGCACCCCGCATAGCCATGAACGCCTTCTGGCTCGCGGCCAGCGGGGCGGCCAGACAGTTCTGCACGACTACTAACCCGGCTCCTCCAGGTGGTCGACTCGCCGGCCTCTCGAACCAGAATAATCAAAGGGCGCAAATTGCCGTCAAGGAGACAGAGACCCATGGAAGATATAACCGGCAGGCTAGACCGACTTGAGCGCGACGGCTTCCTATTGATCGAAGGTGCATTGAGCCCCCAGGAGACGGAAGTATTGCGCCAGCGGGTGGATCACGCCCGCCAGATGGGTTGGGAAGAGGGCTTGAATGCCGTGGGCAATATGTGGTTCGATTCGCTGTTGGAACGCGAACCCGAGACCTTCGCACCGCTGGTGGGCCACCCGCACGTGCGCCCCTACCTGGAGGGCATGATGGGCAAGCAGTGCCAGTTGCGCAGCCTGCGAGCGCATATCAATCCGGGGCCCTATCTACAGGAGTGGCACATGGATTTTTACGGCTACTGGGAGGAAAAACGCCAGCTTGGACGGCATCGCCTGACGGCCCAACCCGTAGGCGTCAATACGACCTATTACCTGCAGGACAATGGTCCGGGAGACGGTCACCTCAAATACGTCGCCAATGGCCATTTAAAGGAACCGCCTCACCTCTATCCCATGGAGCGGCCCAAATTCGAGACCTGGTGCGAATCGCAGGAACACGTGATACTCTATCCCAAGGCGGGCGACTGCGTCGTCTTCATGAGCCATATTCCGCACCAGGGGGCCAAGGAACGCGACGATATGGAGCGCAGCAATGTGGTGTGCCACTACCAGATGACGCCGATGTACGAAGGTATCTGGCACGTCTCGAGTCCCCGCGGCTACGAGGGCACCTTTCCCTTTGTTTGATTAGAGCTCGCCGTGCACCACCCGGACCAGGTCCTCAAAAAAGCGATAACTCCAGCTCTTTGGCAGTGATAAATTCCAGCAGTGCCGGCGTCCCCTCCCGCGTCTGGGCTATGGCCCTGGCGATGGCCGGGGCAATTTCCCCCGGTTCTTCGACCCTTTCCCCATAGCCGCCAAAGGCCTGTGCCATAGCCGCATAGTTCCCCGAAATATCGGTGCTTCGGTACTTCTCGGTCGCCACCTCCATAACCGGCAACTCGATGGCCATGGAGGAATTGTTCAGCAGCACCGAGAGAATCGGAATCCGCTCGCGCACCGCCGTTTCGAAGTCCATACCCGTAAAACCAATGGCCGCATCGCCCCAGACATTGATGCACAGCTTGTCGGGCGCCGCCAGTTTGGCGCCCATGGCCAGGCCCAGGCCGTAGCCCAGCTGCGTCGTCTTGCCCCAGCCGATATAAGTCAACGGCGCCACGCACTCCCAGAATGGCGACAGCTGGTCGCGCGGACTGCCCGAATCGTGGGTGATGATCGCATTGGCCCGATCCACCGCCTGCATCAACTCCCGGATGACCCGGTAGGGCGTCAGCGGTTTCTCGTCCGAGTTCAGTTTGGCCTGCCACTGCGCCATCCACGCCGTTTTGACGGCCGCAATTTCCGCTGCCAGCGGGGCGCTGTCCCGCTGCCGCGTGCCCAGGCGATCAGCCACCGCCTGCACCAGTGCTTCCAGGGTCAGTCTGGCATCGCCGAGAAGGACGTGATCGGCGCGCAGATCCTGGTGCAGATCAGCCGCGTCCAGAGTGGCGTGTACCATCGTCTTGCCGGGCGGCATGGAGACCCCGTAACTGGTGGCTGCAAAGCTGCAGCCGATGCCCAGGATCGCATCGGCCCGCTGCAGGAAATGGGGCACGGTCCGCGGCATGGAACGCCCCCCGGTTCCCAGGGAGAGCGGGTGGTTCTCCGGAAAGGCGCTCTTGCCCTCCAGACTGGTCACGACCGGAGCGGCGAGCAGCTCGGCCAATTGCCGCAACCCTTCCCAGGCGCGCGCGTAGTGAATGCCCTGACCGGCGTAGATGAGCGGGCGCGGCGCCTCGACCAGAACGCGCGCCGCCTCTTCCACATCCCGCGGGTCCGGCCCCGCGCGCGCACTGGGGGCCGGGGTATAGTCCAGCGGTTCGGAGATTTCCTCCTGCATGAGATCCACGGGAATCTCCACCACCACCGGGCGCGGGCGACCATTGCGCGCGCGCGCAAAAGCGCGACGCAGGGCGTCCCCGATGATGTCGGCACAAGCCACCTGTTCGGCCCACTTGGTGATGCGCTGGTAGTTGGCCGCGGTGCTGAAATTGGGGGGCTGCTGGGCCAGCCGGCGCGGGTACCCGGCCGGCAGCACCACCATGGGCACCGATTCGCCATAGGCTTGCGCCACGCCGCCAAAGGAGTTTTCCGCCCCCGGGCCCTGCTGCATGACGAAAACGCCCAGGGGCCGGCCGGCGTTGATGCGGCTGAAGCCATCGGCCATGTGCAGACCGGTGCGTTCCTGGCGCGGGATGATGGTGTGCATATCGGCACGGGCAGCGGCTTCGATAATATCATTGAGCGGATAACCGATGAGAAACTCGACGCCTTCGCGCTTGAGAATCTCGACCACGGCATCGACGGCCTTCATCTACCTTCTCCTCGGAATAGCGGTGCAAATCAGAATCCCCGAAAACCTACCGCCCTCTCCGAACCCTGTCAACAACCTGGACCGCGGGACCAGCGGACCCCCAGGAGGCGGCCCAAAAGCTCTCTGGAGACATTTGGCAAACCCATTTGTCCTTTTTATATTGAAATAGCGCAGCAGGAAATTCTCCACCGCAAGTGAAAGCAATCTGGCATGGAACTGGTCGATCAAGCGGATCTGGACGTAAAAATCCTGGCGGTAAAAGAACTGGCCGAACACTGCAAAGGTTTTGTGGTGGAACGGCCGCGGGATTTTCTTTACCATCCCGGCCAGTACATGCTGATTGAACTAGTCGAGGACTACGGCACCCCTTTCTCCCTGGCCTCGTCGCCCACCGAAGAGGTCTTGAAATTTGCTACGGTCATTCGCGAGGGCAGTCCCCTCAAGGAGGAAATGGACGCAAAAGAGCCGGGAGACAACTTTATCGTCTCCGGTCCCTACGGCGAGTTCACCTACGAGGAAAAAGAAAAAAAAATAGGCCTCATCGCCGGAGGAATCGGCGTAACGCCCTTCATCGGCATACTGCAGTACCTCACCGACAAAGGGCTGGATACCCAGGCCACCTTGTTGTATTCCGGCAAAACGCTTTCGAGTACTCCGTTCAAAGAAGAACTGGCCGCGCTCTGCGCCAGAAATGAAAATATCGAAGTGGTCTACACCATGACCGGGGATTCTTCTTACGCAGGCCACCAGGGCAGAATCGACCCGAACTTTATCAGGACCCAGGTTGCGGATTACCAAGAGCGCACCTGGTACGCCGCCGGATCGCCCGCGCTGGTGCAGAGCATAAACAGGATACTGCGCGCTCAGTTGCAGTTGCACGATATAAAGCTGGAAGTCTTTAGCGGCTATTGAAAGACGATCGCAAAATGCCCTGGTAAGTTGGGGCTTATTGCACCTATTGCGCGCTTTGCCGCTGAAGTGAATTGCCGGCCGCCAGATCTCGACCGCTCTCCCGTTACCCTTGAAACCACATGATCATCGACACCCACACTCACTTCGGCGACCCAGAGCAGCCGCAGGCGCTGCTCTACCGGACCGCGCTGCCCGCAACCTACAAAGCGCTGGCGATTCCTGCAGGCGTCACCGGCACGGTAGTGGTGGAGACCGCCCGCCACATCGAGGACAACCAGTGGGTCCTCGATCAAGCCGCCAGCGATCCCTTCATCGTCGGCCTGGTCGGCAACCTGGACCCCTTTGCGGACGATTTTGCCCCCAACCTGGAGCGCTTTGCCGCCAATCCGCTGTTCAAAGGCTTCCGGCTGCACACCAGCTGCTGCCGGCCCTACGCCGGCAATCCCCTCCAGCCCGCCGGCGAGATCGCCCCCCGCCTGCGCGCAAGTCTGGAGCTGCTGGTGGCCCGGAACCTGACCCTCGACTTCCATGGTGATCACACCACCCTGGGCTATGCCGCCGAGTTGACTCGCCAGGTTCCCGGTCTGCGCCTGGTGCTCAATCACATCGCCGAATGCCGTCCAATCGACGGCCAGGCCCCCAATCCGGAGTGGACCCGCTGCCTGCGGGAGATCGCCGCGCAGACCGCGGCCTACTGCAAAATTTCCGCTCTCGTGCAGATGACCGATACCACACCGGCTCCGACCGCGGACGAATTCTATCGGCCAACCCTCGACGTAGTGTGGAATGCCTTCGGTGCCGAGCGGGTGATTTACGCGAGCAATTGGCCGCAAATCGAACGCGTCAGCGACTTTGCCACCGCCCACAGCATCGTTGCCCGCTATTTCGCGCGCAAGGGCAGCGCCGCCGAAGAGAAGTTTTTCTGGCAAAACTCCCAGAATGCGTACCGCTGGGTGGAGCGCAAATGAAGGATGCAGAACCTTTTGGGGCAGAGGTGCGATAAAGCAAACGCATGGGCGCAGAAGAACGACAAAAATTCGCCGCGGACGGCTACCTGGTGCAGCGCCAGATTCTCGATCCCGCCGCGCTCGAACCATTGCGGCGGGCCATTGACCGCTTGGTCGATAGGCCATACCCGGCGGCTCTACGACAGCGCAAAAATCGCCCACCTCTACGAGGGCGCTGCCTTCCAGGAACGCTGGGCGCGGGTGGCCCATCGGCACCCGAACCGGCAGCCCCTGGCACGCAGCTGGGGCGGTGCCGAACTCCTGGACCGGGCTGTCTACGACCTCTACACCCACCCCCGGCTCACCGCCATCGCCACCGCACTTCTCGGCGCCGAACTCATGCGACCTTTGCTCTTGCCCGGGTTTCACTGCAGTGCTAGCTTTTCAACAGGAGCCGCAACACAAAATCTGTGGCCCGGACCCCGAACAAGCCCCCTGGCAAGGACCTAAACCACTCCCGCTGGTCGGCACCCGGCGACCCACCATCGAGCGGAGCACCCTTTGAAAACGGTCATTCTAGCAGAAAAACCCAGTGTTGCCCGCGACATCGCTCGCATCCTGGGCGCCTCCGGCAAAGGCAAGGGCCTGTTGCAGGGCAAGGGCTACGTCGTGACATGGGCCCTGGGACACCTGGTCCACCTGGCCGAACCCGATGAGTACGGGCCGTCCTGGAAGGGACGCTGGTCTCTGGAGACACTGCCCATGGTGCCCGAAAAATGGAAGTTGCGCACCGGCAAGTCCACCCGGGACCAGTACCATATCGTCAAAAACCTGCTCAACGACGCCGACACCGGCGAAATCATCTGCGCCACCGACGCCGGCCGCGAAGGCGAGCACATCTTCCGCCTGATCTACCAGCACAGCGGCTGCAAAAAACCCTTCCGCCGGCTGTGGATTTCCAGCCTCACCGACCGGGCCATCCGCCAGGGGCTGCAAAACCTGCAACCCGGCAGCGCCTTCGACCACCTGGGGCAGGCCGCCCGCGCCCGCGCTCAAGCCGACTGGCTGGTGGGTCTCAACCTCACCCGCGCCTACACCGTCCACAACAAGGTGCTGTGTACCATTGGCCGGGTGCAAACGCCCACCCTGGCCATGATCGTGCAGCGCGAAGAGAAGATTGCGCGCTTCAAAAAAGCCTATTTCTACGAGCTGGTAGCCCACCTCAAGGAAGGCTTCCGGGCGCGCTATTGCAAAGACGGCCAGACCCGCATCGAGGCAAAGGAGCGGGCCGAAGAGTTGTACCGGCGCCTCAGCCCGCACAAAGAGGGCACGGTTACCCGGGTGGAAAAAAAAATCAAAAAACACCGGCCGCCCCCCCTCTACGACCTGACCACGCTGCAGCGGGAAGCCAATCAGCGCTACGGCTTTACCGCCTCGCGCACCCTCGAGTACGCGCAGAGTTTGTACGAAACCTATAAACTCATCACCTACCCGCGCACCGAGAGTCGCCACATCGCCCCCGACATGGTGCCCAGGCTACCCGCCGTGCTCGAAAAGCTGGACCACCCCCAGGCTCCCGTGGCCCTGGAGCGTCTACGGCAGGGCCACAAACTCGGCAAGACCTACGTGGATCAAACCAAGCTGACCGACCACCACGCCATCCTGCCCACCGGTCAGGTGCCACCGCCCTCCCTGTCCCCGCCACTCAAAAAGATCTACGACCTGGTGGTGGCGCGTTTCGTAGCCATCTTCCTACCCGATAATGTGGTCGAAGAAACCCAGGTGGACCTGGACATCGGCGGCGCCCTCTTTGTGGCCAAGGGCTCCCTGACCCTGGAGCTGGGCTGGAAAGTCGCCACCCAACCACCGGCCCCGCGCACTGAAGATGAGGACCAGCAGCAGCTCCCACCGCTGGAAAGGGGCCAGCAAGTTCAAGTCGCTAGCATGGAAGTAGTGGAAAAGGAAACCAAGCCCCCCAAACGCTATACCGACGCCACCTTGCTGAGCGCCATGAAAAACGCCGGCCGCGACATCGAGGACGAAGCCCTGGCCGAGGCCATGAAAGAATCGGGCCTGGGCACGCCCGCCACCCGCGCCGAGACCATCGAAAAACTCATCCGCTCGGATCTGGTCCAGCGCGATAAAAAGGTCCTGGTGCCGACGGAAAAGGGCCGGGGCCTGATCGGAATCGTCGCCGCACCCCTGAAAAGCCCCGAACTGACGGCCGCGTGGGAGCAGAAGCTCAAAGACATCGAGGAGGGCCGGCTGCAGGCCAGGCCATTCTACCAGTCCATCGTGGAGTTCGTCAATAACCTGATCACCCAGGTCCCACAGAGTCCCGCCCTGCCCCCGGAAGCGCTGGCTGCAGCGGCGGGCCCGGGACGCAAGGGGAGCTCGGGAGACCCTTCCAGTGCCCTGCCCCCCTGTCCGGCCTGCGGCCGGGGGCAGATCGTCGAAACCCCCAAAGCCTACGGCTGCAACCGCTACAAGGAGGGCTGCCCCTTTACCATCTGGAAAAGCATGGCCGGCAAAAAACTGAGTCTCAAACAAGCGCGGGACTTGATCGCCAAAGGCAGTACGGGGCCGCTCAAGGGCTTCAAATCCAAAGCCGGCAAAAAATTTGCGGCGCGCCTGAAGATGGACGAGCAGTTCAAGGTAGTTTTCGACTTTGAAGACCAGCCCACCCGAACGGCCGCAGCGCCAAACCACAAGGCCCAAAGCTCAATGC
>CAXFTV010000280.1:0-4637 GCA_964005845.1 uncultured bacterium | reverse complement strand
CACAGCAGCCAGTCTGGGCTGCCGTTTTGCCACCTCGTTTCGGGCGGTCATGGATCAGGGCAAGGTGGCCGCCGGGCAATGGCTTGCAGTACATGGTTGCGGCGGCGTCGGATTATCCGCCATTATGATCGCCCGCGCGGCCGGTGCGCGCGTCGTCGCAATTGATATCACCGCAGAAAAGCTTGCACTGGCTCGCTCCCTGGGGGCGGTTGCAAGTATCGACGCCAGCCAGGTGGAGGATGTGGTCGAAGGCGTAAAGGAGCTTACTGGCGGGGGTGCCCATGTTTCAATTGACGCTCTGGGGCACCCCCTCACCTGTTTTAATTCCGTTGCCAATCTGCGCAAGCGCGGCAGACACGTACAGGTCGGCCTGATGCTGGCCGACCAGCGCCATCCCGCGGTGCCGATGGATAAAGTCATTGCCAATGAACTCGAAATCCTGGGTAGCCACGGTATGGCGGCGCACAATTATGCGGCTATGCTGGACCTGATCCGGGTGGCGGACCTGCACCCGGAAAAGCTAGTTGAAAAGACGATCAGTCTGGATGAGGCGGGCGCCGAACTGGCCGCGATGGACAGTTTCAGCGGTGCGGGGGTAACGGTAATAGATAGGTTTTAGGCGTTTGTGGGGGCAACCAGGCAGTTTCTTGGATGGGCCATTATGATGGTTGCGGCGCCCGCGGTCGGTGGTCTTTGTCCGGGAGTTGCGCAAGGGGCTGATTCTGGTGGGGGGTTGGCACTACAACTTGGAGTACGCGTCCGACATTAGGCCGCTTTAATTGCGAAAGTCACCTGTTTTTCCTCGCTGTCGCGGTAGCCGATTCGCGCTGCCTTTGCTCTCACGCTTATATTTCCCGGTTTCAGCCGCAACGGTTCGGTATAGAGTAGCCAGCGAGGCTTTGCACCTCGTTCGAAGGTGTAGGCAATGGAGGCGCCCTGCGTTGTGCAATGGAGCTGTAGCAACAGGGGGGCGCTCATTACAACGCTAGTTGTCGACGCTTCCTCGCCGCAGTTTTCCGCGCCGATGGGAATAAAAACGGGGGTTGCCGTTTGGGGTTGCACGCCATCGGGGTACCACTGATGGACCATTTGAGACTCCGGCATTTCACCTAGATCGCCAACGTCTTCGATCCAGTCGTCCAGTGCTTTTCGCAAGCGCCGGAGGGCACTTGAAAAATCGGGATCACCGGCGAGGTTGTCGATTTCGTAGGGATCTACTTCGGTATCGTAGAGTTCTTCTGCGGGACGGGCTTTGAAGATCAGGGATTGTGTTTCGTTCAATTCTCCCGCCGCGTGCAGGCGCCACATCTCCTGGACGATGGGGTGCCGGTTGCGGTAGGGGATCCACAGGAGGTAGGGCAATTCGGGGTGGTAATTGCGGATGTACTTAAAGCGTTTATCGCGCACTGCACGCACCATGTCGTATGCGGTATCGTGGCGGTCTCTCGAAGCATAGACATACTCCCTGGGCGATTCGGCCTGGGGCCCCAAAAATGCCTGGCCCTGCAAGTGGCAGGGCAGCTCTACTCCGGCGAGCGAGAGGACGGTCGGACCCAGGTCGATGGTGCTGACGAGGTCGTCGCTGAGCGAACCGGGCGCTATGCCAGGGCCGCGGACGATGAGCGGGACGTGGATACCGGAGTCGTAGGGCCAACGCTTGCCGCGCGGCAGGGGGCCGTGGTCACTCCAGTTGAAGATGAAGGTGTTTTCCGCCAGACCGTCTTCTGCGAGTTGCTGCAAAAGTAGGCCCAGTTCATGGTCGTTGGCGGCAATGTGGGTATACATGCGGGCAAGTGCTTGCCGGACTTTGGGCGTGTCCGGGAAATAGGGGGGCACCGGCATTTCATCCGGTTTGAAAATAGGATCTGCGTCTTTATCCGACCACATGCCACTTTCGTGCGTGCGCGCGAGGTTGAAAACGGCAAAGAAGGGTTGTTCGGGATCGGGTCGATGGCGCCAATGGGCCTCGGTGCCGAGTTCGTCCCAGGCAGTCGGGGGCGGGTCGAATTGGTAGTCGGTTTTAACGTTGTTTGTACAGTAATAACCAGCTGCCCTCAAATATTCCGGGAAGCACTTCACATAATGCGGCACGACCACCGAATAGGGCGTCGGTAGTTCCGGAGTGGCGGGGTCGGTATGGGTGGTGCGCATGTGGTGCGTGCCGATGGAGATCGGGTACATGCCGGTTATGACCGCCGATCGGGCCGGCGCACATACCCCTGCGGTTGAAAAGCAATGGTTCCAGCGACATCCCTGCGCGGCGAGGCCGTCCAGGTGTGGGGTGCGGGCGACCGAATCGCCGTAACAACCATAAAAGGGATTCGTATCTTCGAAGGAAATCCAGAGAATATTGGCTTTCTCTCGCGCGGCCAAAGGGCCATCCTTTCTGTCTGTTGCTGCCGAACTCGATAGTTGAAGCAGACGGTGTGCAAGGGATATTCTTCAAGGTAGCACCGCTCTAGGTGGAGGGTAGAATAATAATTTGCGCAAGGGACTACAAGAGACGGAACCAAAGTACAGGCCTGGCCTCCAGTTGCAAAACGAGTTCGCGGGAGATTTTCCGCCCGTTCTCTATGCCGAATCTGTGCGAGCCGGCCGCCGCGTTTTTTTCTGTGCAACCCAGGGGGCGATTTGTTATATTGATCCAGACTTTTTCTCTAAGAAAGGCTGGGATCATGGAAACGAGGGCTAGGTATGAGGTGCGCGACGCGCCCCGCGGGCTCGGGGGGTTGTTGCGCAATATCGGACCCGGGGTGGTGGTATCGGGATCGGTGGTGGGGTCGGGCGAGTTGCTGGTGACCACGCGCATGGGGGCCGAGGTGGGGTTTGTATTTCTCTGGGGCGTGATCGTGGCTTCGGTGGTGAAGTTTTTCATTCAGATGGAGTTGGGACGGCAGTGCATTTTGCACAATACCACTACAATTCAGATACTGGATCGGGTTGGCGGTTTGCGGTTGCGCAATACCTCGTGGGCCGCCTGGCTGTGCAGCATAGGTTATTTCGCCGTGATGCCCGCCTTGATCGGTATCCTGGGGGCGGTGGCCGGTCTCATGATCACGATCTTTCCAGCAGTAAGTTACGAAGTCTGGGCGGTGGTGGCCTTTGTCGTGCTTTCGCTACTGCTTTATCGCGGTCTCTACCAAGACCTGGAAAAGATGGTGACCGGATTGGTTGCCACCTTTAGCCTGATCGTGATTGGATCGGTGCTGGTACTGCAGGGAACAGATTATTCTATCAGCGGATCCGAGCTGGCCTCCGGCTTTGGATTTGAAATGCCGGCGGGGGGGGCTTTTGTGGCCCTGGCTGTCATGGGTTCGGTAGGGGCCACGGCGGTGGAGCTGTTCATGTATCCCTACTGGGTGCGCGAAAAGGGCTATCCAGATTTTGTGGGACCACAGCAGGACACCGCGGAGTGGCAGCGGCGCTACCGGGGCTGGATGCGGGTGCTGACTACGGATGCGCTGGTGTGCACCGGGATCGCCGTGGTCATTACGGCCGCATATTATCTGCTGGGTGCTTCGATCCTCAAGGAGCTCAATGTTTTGCCCCAGGGCATGAAGGTGGTCGAAGATGTGTCGCTGATCTTCACCGAGAGCATTGGAGGCTGGGCTTATTTCCTGTTTATGTTTGGCGGGTTCTGCACCTTATTTTCGACCTTGCTGGTATTTACCGCCAGTTCCGGCCGCATCGGGGTGGATTTTCTGCACCAGGTAAAAGTGCCCTCGCTCGATTCCGAGGAGGTTCGCCGGAAGCTTTTGCGGATTCTGCAGATTGTCATCCCCTTCCTCTGGCTCATCGGCACCATGGTGTGGAGCAGCACGCCCCTGGAGTTGGTCCTGATCGGCGCCAACGCCAACAATTTACTATTAATTCCCCTGGCCTATGGAGTACTGCACCTGGCCATGCGCACCCGAAAGGAGGAGCGCATGACGCTGTGGGGCGAGTTGGGGCTCCTGTTTACCATCTGGGTGATCATTAATTTCACCGTGATCAACTTCTATTTGAAGGGAAGTCACTAGCGGGTTATCTCTGGTTGAACTCTACCAGGCTCTGGTAGCGCAAACCGGCGCCGCCAAATAGGTCCAGGGCGCTGCCCACGGTAAAATCCAGCCGCCCCTGGCCCAGGCGCGCGATCGTTTCGATGTCTTCGAGGCTGCTGATGCCGCCGGCGTAGGTGGTAGGCAGCGGAGCGATCGCCCCCAGTAGTTGGACCAATTCGGCGTCGATGCCCTGTTGCTTGCCCTCGACCTCGGTGGCGTGGATGAGGAACTCGCTACAGTAGGCGGCCAGAAACTCGAGGTTTTCCCGCTGAATTTCAAAGTTGGTGAATTGCTGCCAGCGATTCGTAGCCACCACGTAGTTTCCATCCCGGCGAGTGCAACTCAAGTCGAGGACCAGGCGCTCGCGGCCAACGCTCCGCACCATCTCCTCCAGATTGTCGCGGTGGAGACGTCCATCCCCGAATACAAAAGACGTGACGATGATGGCCCCGGCGCCACGTTCCAGCCAGCGGGCGGCGTTGTCTGGATTCATGCCGCCGCCCAGGTGCAGGCCGCCAGGGTAGGCGGCCAGGGCGGCGCTGGCCGCCGCTTCGTTGCCGGGGCCCAGCATGATCACGTGGCCTCCCTCCAGCTTGT
>CAXFTV010000279.1:0-3348 GCA_964005845.1 uncultured bacterium | reverse complement strand
TGGGGGAAGCGCTGCAGGAGCTGTTTGTCGAACTGCCCCTCAAAGCCGGTTCGGCCCTCGTCTGCACCCACGACATACTCCACGCTTCTTACAGCGAAAACGAGGGCATGCGCCGGGTGCTGCATCTGGCCTACAATTTTGGCGGCTTTACGCGCACCTGGCTCGCCGATGAAACCGATTACGAGCGTCTGTATGAGGAGGCTCCCGAAGGCAGCTGGCTCCAGTATTTGCTGCGTCCGCCAGCGTACCAGGATGCCATACCAAAACCCGCATTGCCGCGTGGCATTGCCGCAGACCTTTCCAGCCGATAATTACTCCTTTGAAAGACAAGTCTGCTGCCGCCTGGCCATGGCCCGGCACAACTGCTCGAAAGTGCGTGGTGAGAGCAATGGGATTGTAGGTATACAGCACCCCGGGGCAAGTTCACTCTAAGCATTTCCAGTGAATTGTACTCTAATATGGCAGCTTCGGATAAACGCCGGAAGCAACTCCAGTTCGGCCTGGAGGTAGGTCGCCGTTAGAGCACCTTGGAGGGGAGGTGGCAAGGGGTAGCCGATGGCTTCCTGCAGCGCTGACAAGTAGAGAGAATCGAATGGTTCATTGCAGATATGGTGGTGCCAATTTAGCTGGAGTAGCAGCTGTGCTAGAAGCACCTGCCTTTTAGTTTTAGCAGCTGATTCTCTGCGCTATCAGCGCAGTCTATTTAAGGGCGAAGATACTCTCTGAGTCCGGCTGTGGCTATACTGAGGTACAGTTGCGTGTGCTCGGCGGATTGTAAGTTAAATTTACTTGGGGTGGCCGGGGGGCAAAAAATTCGCCCCTTGCCCGATTAGGAGATAGAAGCGATGCATCAAGTTGATGTGGCGATTATCGGCGGCGGCGCCCTGGGCATCTGCACCGCCCACTATCTGCGCGCCATGGGACGTCGGGTTGCCGTGATCGAGAAAGGAGAAGTGGCGGCGGGAAGTTCGTACGGCAATGCGGGTATGATCGTCCCCAGCCACAGTGTGCCACTGGCCGAACCGGGGGTAATCGGACAGGGATTGAAGTGGATGCTGGATCCGGAGAGTCCCTTCTATATCAAGTTGCGCTGGGATCGGGCGCTATGGCGCTGGTTGTGGCAGTTCTACCGGGCCTGCCGCTCTGAACAGGTGCGGCGAGCCATGCCGCTGCTGCGCGATTTACACCTGGAAAGTCTGCGTCTCTATGCCGAGTTGGATGCCCTGGGTGAGTTGGAATTCGGTTTCGGCCGCCGGGGGCGCCTGCTGGTCTGCAATAGTGACAGGGGGTTGGAGGGTGTGGTGCAGGAAAGTCGCCACATGCGGGAACTGGGTTTGCAGGTGGAGGTGCTGGACGCGGAGGGGGTGCAGGAGATCGAACCAGCAGTATCTTTCGCCTGCCGTGGCGGAGTATTTTATCCCCAGGACGCCCACCTCGATCCCACCCGTTTTGTGCGTGCGCTCGCACGGCATGTAGAGCACCGCGGCGGTGAGATCCACAGCGCCACCGAGGTGCTGGGTTTTATCCGAGAGGGACGGCGGATTCGCGCTATCGAGACCACGCGCGGAACTTTTAGCGCCGCCGAAGTAGTACTGGCGGGGGGCACGTGGACGCCCGGACTGGCGCGTGGTCTCGGGCTCGAATTGCCAATCCAGCCGGCCAAGGGATACAGTGTCACCGTGGCGCGCCCCTCGCGTTTTCCGGCGACGCCCTTCATGCTGACAGAAGCAAAAGTAGCCGTGACCCCGATGGGGAAAACGCTGCGCTTTGCCGGAACCATGGAGCTGGCGGGTATGGACCTGGCGATAAACCAGCGGCGGGTTGGTGCCCTGCTCAGGGCGATCCGGGACTACGTGCCCGACTATGACCCGGAGCAGTTCGACGTTCGGGAAATCTGGCGCGGCTTGCGGCCCTGTACACCGGATGGGCTGCCCTTGCTGGGCCGGCCACAGCAGTGGGATAATTTGACCCTGGCTGCCGGCCATGCCTCAATCGGCATGTCCTTGGCGCCGGCATCGGGCCAACTGGTCGCCCGCCTGGTCGAGCGCCAGGACCCGGGTATGGAAATCAGCTTGTTGCGGGTAGAGCGCTTTGCTTGAAGTGGCGGTGGCTAGCGGATGGCTATAAAGGCAGTTCGCAACTAAGGGCGCTTTGCCGCAGGTGGAAACAAAGCCGCAAAAAAATCCAGCCATGCCCTGAAAATTCGATTTGGACGGGTGCTATGCGGCCTCAGGCCCCACGTCAGTGCCTGCTCTTTAAATTCAAGGTAATCACTGCGTATTGAGAGTGAGGCCCACCAGCGCCCAGGTGGAGTTTTCGCGGATGCAAAAGAATTTGAAATTGACAGGCGGCTGAGTGGGATAGCTGCCTTCTAGCACGAGGATACCTTTTGCATCAATATAGGGCGCAGGGTTGAATGCGGGCTTCAGTTTGCCAGTAGCGGCCAACTTGTCTCCATATTGTAAAAAGGCCTGGAAATGCGCCGTCAGGTCTGCAGCTGTGGTCTGCTTTTGTCTCGAGCGGGCGAATATTTTGTACAGCGCGGAAAAATCATTTCTGGCGATGCAGGAGGCGAGGATTTGCATATAGCGGTTGCTCAGGTCCGCCAGCATGACCTGGGGAGATAGAGGGGTGAGGGTGCCGTCTTGTCGGCGCGCTGGCCGTTTTTCCTCATTCGCTGTTTCCACCTTTTCGCCGTGGAGTTCAAGGGTCTCCAGGTGCAGGTTTTCGCGGCCGGCATATTTGATCAGGAAAAAAACGTCCCGGGGCTCTGGCAGGGAGAAAAAAAGTTTGAAAGCCCGATCTCCATAAGGCAAGATTTCCCACCAGGGGGCCTGGATGCTTTCGACCAGGGGGCGCGGGGTGTCGACCCCGTATTGCATGTCGCTCAGAAACCAGTGGGTAAGCGGGGTGTTGAATGCATCGGCTCCGCTACCAGGTGGGGCGGTAAAAATTGCCATGCGAACAGGTTCTGGATTGCGTTCGAACAAGGATTTTACCACGCTTCCGCCCACTTCAAAGTGGACGCTGTAATAACCATTGTCCAGCCCGGAATAAAAGGCGCCGGTTGCTATATTTTTAGCCGAGGCGGTGGGGGCATTTACCTCCAGTTGCCGCTGCGAAAGCCGACTTATGAAGGTGGAGCGCCCCAGCGCTGTATTGACCAGGGGAACGAGCAGTCCCCCGCTTATGGACAAGGTGCCCGAGCCGAGATACTCCAGATCGAGATAGCCGATTCGGCGGCGGTCCATATAGAAACCCACGATAGTCCGATCTGCTTTTTTGCCCGGCGTGGTGATAGGTTGGCTAAGGCGTTCTTCCCATCTGGAAGTGGTCGGCAAGGTATTG
>CAXFTV010000278.1:0-2897 GCA_964005845.1 uncultured bacterium | reverse complement strand
CTGCGTGCCCGGCAGCCATAAAGCCTTTTACCGCATGCCGCCGGGCATCCGCTCGTGCGACGAGGACATGGGCCTGGTCAAACACGTGGAGATGAAAGCCGGCGATGTCCTTTTCTTTGGAGACGGCGGCACCACCCACGGAACGCTGGCGTGGAAGAGCGAAACTTCGCGCCGGGGAATATTGATCAAATACTCATCGCGCAGTTTCAACCGCAGCGGCGGCGAGATGGTCCATCCGGAAAATCGCTGGGGCGATCTGGTCGAGGGTATGAGCGACGCGCAACTGGCCGTAATGCGGGGCCCCGACCGGGATGTATTCGGGCACAATGTACCGCGACTGGAAGTGGACGACGGACAGGTTGCGGTATCCTACGAGCGCGGCTCGACGCTCTATAGCCAGGAGGCGCCACGGGGCCCAGTAAAAAAAGACCGCTAAGCACCAGCTCAGGGCTGGGTGACGATTTCTACCCACATGGGCGCTTCGCCGACGGCAAAATTCTCCAGCGGCTCGAGCGCCCCGGTCTGCTGGCTGATGGCAAATGAGGCCATGCGCCCCGACCGCGTCCCGGTGGTATAGTAAAAACGGCCATCGGGATCCATGGCAGTCCCCCGCGTGTGCCGTTCGATGGGGATGTAGCCGATGGTGGACAGACTGCCCGTTTCTGCTACCCTGAAACAGGCAACGCTGTTGTGCCCGCGGTTGGGCGCATAGAGAAATTGCCCGTTGGGAGTGATCCTGATCTGCGCACAGCTGTTGGGCTCTTCGCCCGGGACATAACCTTCGGGCGGCAGGGTGGACACGGTCTGGAAGGCCCCCAGGGTACCCCTGTCATTGTCGAAGTGGTAGGCGCTTACAGTGCTGCTGTCTTCGTTGGCGGTGTAGATGAATTTCTGGTTGGGGTGGAAGCAGAAATGCCGGGGGCCCTGTCCGTCCGGCGGCCACACGTGCGGCTCCTTGGGGGTCAGCTTTCCCGTGCTCTCGTCAAAGCTAAACAGGTAGACGGCATTGCCGGGCAAGACGTGGGGGACAATGACGAACTGGTTGCTGGCATCCGCCTCGACATAGTGGGCCCGCTTGGTCGTCGCTTCCCACTGCAACTGCGGATCGACAACCACGCCCTCATCGTTGATGGCATGTACCGAAACCGCCCCGGCAGCATAGTAGGCCGCCAGTAGATAGCCGCCCTTGCGGTCGGTTGAAATCATCGCTGGGCCCTCTTCTAAATCGATGCGGCCCACCTGAGACAAACTCCCGCTTGCCGGGTCGATGCGGAAACTCAATATTTCCTTGCTGGAGCGCAGGGCGGCGTAGAGCATGCTTTGATTGGGATGGACTGCCAGCGGCCCGGGCCCGTCATGCAAGGCGACATCCTCGCAGTGAGTGAGTTTACCACTCTCCCGATCCATGGTGAAGATGGCAATCTTTTTATCTCCCGCTGAACTGATATAGACATATCGCGTCACGGCCCTTGTCCTCCTGGTTTGGCAAACGTACTTAGATCTTCAAATTTATTTGAGCTTAAAATATAATCTCTCTTGCGGCCAGACACAAAAATGCCCTCGGCCTGGTGCAACGGCGTCAAGATGCCGGAGAAAAGCGGCGAGCGGCGATGGTGCATGCCAGATCGGCCCTGGTCACAGCATCCCCTCCGGCCGCGTCCCGATCGAGCCGGCTCGCTTCGAGTAGACCTGCTTTCTCTTCTTCGGTGACGCGTTCATCGGGGCCGAAGCGCAAATGGTCGGCACTGCCTCTGAAAATATTTTCCTGCGCCAATAACTGGCTGGCGGCGAATGCCGGATGATCCAGAGGCAGGTCTTCGTACCAGTAGAGGGGCACGCCGCAGCGCAGCAGTTCCCGCTGGAAACTCAGGCGCAGTACCGCGCTTTCACACACCGCTGCCGGCCTCTGTCTATGCCCCAGGCAAAAGGCGGCCAGAGCTCCGGCCGCCTCGCCGATATTCCACTCGATGGGATGCAGCCGGAAACAGCCATTAGTTATGTGGGTGGTGCCAATGTTTTTGCAGGCTGCCAGCAAGTTGTCTACCGCGCGCGGCACCAGCGCCCCGAGCGGAATCTGAAAGGGTTTGGTCGGGCCCGTGGCAGCCACCTCGCCGGGCATGCCGTGAATATCGATGGGATAGTGCCCCAGACCGACGCTGGCGGCGCAAAAAGCGGCGCGGGCCTGGGGCTGAAAAGCGGCCGATACGTCCTGTTCGACAACGGTGCTGTGGGCCAGGATGCGGCGGGATTCGCGGATATAGGGATACTGCGACAGGCCATCGGCCGTGCCCAGCACATCGGTTCGCAGACGCAATTCGGGATAACCGTAGCCACTGCCCTCGTCGCGCGGCACTTCCGTCTGCAGCCAGTGGAGCAATCCCAGGCTCAACTCTTTGGCCTGCTGCAGCAACGATGCCTGCACCGCTCTGGGTTTGTCGATGATATTGCCGCCCCTAAAATCGTTGCCGGCCCAATTGATCATTGCCAGGTCGCCCTTGCCCCCGGCGAAATAATCGGCGGCAAAAATGCGCCGGTAGGTCCAGAAGGCGCCGGGCAAATCCGCCACATCCTCGAATACTTTATAGGTCAGGTCGCGGCTGCCGTAGCGCAGGGTCAGGGTATAGGGTTGGCGATCTCGATGGCATTCGTAGTTGGGGGGCCGGGGGATGGTGTGATCTTCACCCGGACGGAAATCCACCACGAAGGGATAGGTGAAGGTCTGGACCATTTCGGGAGCAGGTCCGTCGCCGCGGGCATGGGGCTCGCCGGTTTGTTCGCGCGCCTCGGCTCCGGTGCTATAGGACAGACCGAGCAAGGGGAGCAAATCGCCCAATTCGGTGGCGTCGAGGACATAAGTGGGGTGGAAGCGAAGTGCCGTTTTGCCCTCGCCCTGGTCG
>CAXFTV010000277.1:0-4517 GCA_964005845.1 uncultured bacterium | reverse complement strand
GCGGCCCAGGGCTCCCCTCTGCTCCCATCGCTGCCAAGGAGCTGAACCCGCCCCTGGTTGTCGCCCAGGAGAAGCTCCTGGCGACCCTTCCCGGCCAGATCTCCCACCCCCAGTATCGCCAGTTCCAGATCACCGTCGACCGCCCACTCCGCCCTCGTGCCCCAGCTACCTGAAGCATCCGGACCCACCGCCATAAAAGCTTCTGGGGCCGCATCCTGGTCGTCGTCGACGGCGAGGAGGAATGCCCTCCTCCCAGCACCGTCGACATCGATCAAATAAGGCGCCTTCGGATCGTGCGAGCGCGACCCCATACCGGCGCCATATTCCACCCGGGTATCCGCTTCCAGTCGCGCCAGAGAACGCTGCCACAGGGGGGTCCACACCCCACCCCGGCAGGAAACCACCGCCAGGTCGGCATACTCCCGCGGCGTCAGGCTGTGCTGCTGCGAAACCAGCAGCTCGGCATGGCCGTCTCCGTCGATATCGCAGACCGACTCCAGATAGCTGTTGCACTGCTCGAGTTTGAGCGCTCCGCTGACCCCATCGTAGAGGTGAACGCGCCAACCCTCGTCGTAAATCGATAAAACCACTTCCTGTTGCCCATCGCCGTCGACATCGCAGACCGACAGGGGCACGAAGTGCAGCAAATGGGCGCTGAAGGGGTACCACCATCCCCAGTACTTGCTCCACAGGGCCCGGGCCTGCCCATCCTCCACCTTTATCACCACCACCTGCAAGGCGATCAAATCGTCCATCACTACAATTTCGTTGATCCCATCCCCATCGACATCGGCCACGCAGCACTGCCCATAGTTGCGCTGCTGCTGCCCGCCGGCCTCCCATTCAAAACGGTACTTTTCCCCGCCGCCGTGCAAATCCAGCACGACCACGGCCCCCTGCACAGCGGTGCAAATTTCGCCGACTCCATCGCCGTCCACATCCCCCACCATGGAGGTGGCGTGGGCCCAAACCCCACCTTTGTTGAATTCGTTTTCCCAGACCAGCTCGCCGGCTTCGGCACCCTCCTCGAAAACAAAGAAATGCGCCGAATTGTATTCCTGGCGTTCGGTCACGACTGCGATTTGCAGCCCGGGCCGCGCTGGATCAAGCCGCCCCACATGGGTACGCCAGTGGGGCGCCCAGGCGGTCGGCGTGCGCCACAAAACCGCGCCGTCGATGCCGGACAGCAGCACCGGTCCGCCGAGCACGATTTCCTTCCTGCCGTCGGCATCGACGTCGGCTATGGTTACAATGGGGCCCTCGACTGGAGTGGCCCACTTCTGCTCACCGGCGATGGTGGTGGCAATCAGGTGGCCCGCCTCCGTCCGCAGCACTTCCATGCAGCCGTCCCCGTCCACGTCCTCGACCACGAGACCACCCACTCGCCCCCGTCCCAGGTGGTGGCGCCACAGCAATGCCGGCTGCGCAATTGCCCCGGGCGCCGGACAGTGCCCCGAAAGCTGCAGATCGCGGCGCGGCACCGGCCATTCCCCCGGCTGGATCATCGTCCTGGCATCCATTAGCTGACCTCCCTTTCGATTTGAATTTTTGGTTTTCTTTTTCCCTGGGATAATAGAGATCCCAGCTCCATCAAGGGCCCACTTTTTAAGTTTTTTTGTGCCCTATCTCTTTTCCGCCAATCTATGAGCCACCCCTTATCGAGGGGGACTGCATAGCGACGAGAGTTCCCCCCGCGGACCTGCCCCCTAAGCGCAGGGAATCAATTGCCCAGCGCCCCCGCTTGCAAGCGGAGCCATGCCAAGGTGCAATAGCCTCCCGGGGAGTTCCTTAGGGCTTCTAGTAGGGCCGCCCCCGCCCGATGGACTCATCCCAGCGCTGGGCGCGCAAATACTCCACTACCCCAAAGCGGGCACCCGGAGAGTCCAGCTGATTCAAGGCATACATAGCGAAAGCCCCCACGTGCCCGCACTCGTCGTCCAGAGCTTCCAAGAGCGCATCCTCGGCGGCAGCGGCGTCTTTGCCCAGCCGCACGCAGGCCATGGCGGCATTGATCCGAACCTGGTTTTGAGGGGTCCAACCGTGGTTCTTTTCTACCTCCCATCCAGGTTTGGCCGCGGCCCTCAGTAGATGGCTCAATGGGGCGACCGGCACCCCGGCGCGGATAATGCCCAGAGCATCTGCGACCGTGCGCACTACCCGGGAACAGCTGTCGTTCAGGCACTCGACCAGAGCCGGCACCGCAGCGGCGGCCTGGGAATCCATTTCTCCCAGGGCAAAGGCCGCATTGATCCGACTCCAGGCGCGCTCATCACCCAATAGTTCGATCAGAGAAGGGACCGCCGCTGCGCCAATGGCCGCCAGCCCATGAGCAGCCGGATCCATCTCGATGGCCCGCTCCTTCCCCGTGGATGGTGATGGTGCTCCAACGCCATGCTCCCCCACCTCCCTGAGCCTTCCCACCAGCGGCTCAACAGAGGCTTTGCCGATGGCTCCGAGAGCATAGAGGGCGGCGGTGACCGCAGCCTGACTCTCGGCCTCCAGCATATCCAGCAAAGCGGGGATGGCCGCCGCCGCGTCAGGCCCCAGAACAGCCAGATCCCGACTGGCAGCCAGACGGTGTTCCAGCACTTGATCCTCTGCCAGTTGCGCCGCCAATTCACGCACCCTAGCGACGCCCACACCGCTCGGCCGGGTGCGCACGCTGGCGTAGCGATCCTCCTTGCCGCACAACCAGTCCCAGTGGTGCGCCCAGGCCACCTCAAGATCGTGGGGCGCCCGAATATTTTCTGGTTTTCGAAACTGGCTGCTATGGCAGTCCCACGAGGGCGCCCTCGGCTCCGCCGCCCTGATGTAGATGAACTTCACCATGTGCCGGGGGCGATCGACCAGATTGACCCCAGCCGCATGCCCCAGGTCGAAGTGGGTCAGCGACACCGTCCCGGCCCTGCCGGCCACCGGCAGGGCGCTGGCCTTCTCCCGGGTGGTGAGACCGCGATTGAACTGGGTCCCCGGAATGACGTGGGTCGGACCAAGTTCTATAGGGGTATCCTGCGGATAGTACATGATCCGCGCATTGCGCAGGTAGTGCTGGCGGGAACGGGCCAGCGGCGAATAGGCGTCCTGGTGGCAGTTTTTTATCAACTGCGCCGCCGGCTCCGCAGATTTCTCGCTCGCTGGCGCAATGTGGTGGCAATAGCGATGCGGGTGTTCGAAAAAACCTTCCCCAAGCACGCTGATAAGAGCCCCCTGCACCTCGGGACTGTTTATGATATGCCGCATTTCCGGCACCAGCGGCAGGATATTGTTGCCCGGATTATAACCTATATCCAGAGCCTCCGCGAGCTTTCTACAGATAATCTGGTGGAGTTCATCGGGCACCGAGGGCTGCAGCACGAGATAGCCATTGACAATAAACTCGCGCATTTGTTCATCGCTGAGCAAAAGGGGCTTTGCGGGGGCGCTGGAAAGCATGAAATAGACTCCTTTGTATAATCTGGATCGAAGCGCGAATATCTATGGGTTGAAAAATACTACTTTGTAAAATATCAACGCAAACCGGGATAGCTTGAAAATCTCCCAAGGTCTCCGGTAATCTCACAGTCGCTGCGGCCGGCAAAGTTCGCCAAGCACCGCCGTCGAACTCGGACAGAAATTTATCGCACCCCGGTGGTGGCGGCCCTTTGTGCATCGCTCCCTGCGCCCGGGAATCTGGGCGCCCCGAATTTGGAAAACGATTCTCTCTTTTCCTAACTTATTGCCGCCTGGCAGGCACTTATTGGCCTTACCCCCCGGCGCCTGTCCAGTCCTCAACTCCAGCGCCGCCGGCCACCCCCGGCAGGCCAAACCCGAGGAGAAAAAATATGACCACTTTTGCCCAGCATCTGCGCTCCAGTACCTGCCCCAGAGAAGAGCTGGAACGCTTCCTGGATCCGGACCAACCTTCGTGGGCCCAGTTCGATCCCGAACTTGGGTACGTCCTCGGCAACTATTTTCCCAGGGACGGCATCGACGGTAGTTCGACTATTTCCACGGCGCAAGCAAATGGCGCCCGCAGTGCTTCGACCTACGCCGCCCACCCCCGCCGCATCAATACCTACGGCAATAGTTTTACCCAGTGCCATCAGGTGAGCGACCAGGAAACCTGGCAGGAATACCTGGCCGCTCACCTGGGCGAACCCATCGGCAATTTCGGCATGGGCGGTTTCGGGGTCTACCAGGCCTATCGCCGTCTGCGGCGCACCGAAATGAGTGCCGCGGGTGCGGAGTACCTGCTGCTCTATATCTGGGGCGACGATCACTTCCGCAGCCTCTTGCGCTGCCGCTGCGTCCTCACCAACCGCACCTGGCGACCGGCGGACCTGGGCATGTTCCACGGCAACTTCTGGGCCAATCTGGAGATGGACCTGAAAAAGGGTCATTTCGTCGAAAGAGATGCCCTCCTGCAAACCCGCGAAGATGCCTACAAAATGACCGATCCCGATTTCATGTACGAGGCTTTGAAGGACGATTTGATGCTGCAATTGAGCCTGTTCTGCCGCGGCTATATTCAGGAGATT
>CAXFTV010000276.1:0-4635 GCA_964005845.1 uncultured bacterium | reverse complement strand
GGTGGCTGCCCGGAATGACGCGCAAACAGCCGTTGTCGCGTTGCAGCGGATCCAGGTAGAGGGCGACCTTCACGAACAGAGGTTTGCCGGGTTCGCGCCAGCCGTCCGAGTGCCAGCCGGTATCGCCAACGTAGTAGTTGCCGTCCGAGCCCATGTAGTTGAAATCGGCCCCCAGCAGACTGCTCAGCAATCCTTCGATGCGCGGATCGTCCAGCAGGGCGCAGAGGCGTTCGTGCTGGTCCGCAAAGGGCACGATACAGGCTCGCTGGGTGCCATCGGGTGGTCGGCCGTCGTAGCCGCGTTGGCGCTCTCCCCAGACGGCTTCGAAAGCTTCGGTGAGCGCGTCGATGCAATCGTCCAGCAAACCTGGCAACGACAGGTAGCCGAAGGTGTCAAAGAAAGCGAGCTGCGGCGCTGTCAGTTGCAGCTTTTCCATGCGGCGCTCTCCCCAAAGGGCTTCTCAGTGGTGATGTCCACCCGGTCCGTGGACGTGGCCGTGGTCCAACTCTTCCTGGGTGGCATCGCGCACCTCCACGATCTTGACCTCGAAGTTGAGGATCTGGCCGGCCAGGGGATGATTGCCATCTACAGTGACCTGCTCGTCGCCAATTTCGACCACGGTTACGACCCTTTCTTCGCCGTCTCCGGAGGAGGCGCGGAACTGCATGCCCACCTGCAGCTCGTCGACGCCCTCAAAGTGCGCCCGCGGGACCGTCTGCAAAAGTTCCTCGTCGCGTTTGCCATAGGCCTGTTCGGGCTGGATGGAGACACTGAGTTCGTCGCCGGCGGACTTGCCTTCCAGGGCCTCTTCCAGACCCGGAATCAAGTTGCCTATACCCTGGATATAGGCCAGCGGCTCCCCATCTTTGGAGCTGTCGAGTTCGGTACCCTGATCATCGGTCAGGGTGTAGTCGATGGTGGCGACTTTCTGGCTGGCAATCTGCATGGAGGATCCTTTATTTTAGAGTTGGAGGCTCGCAGCAGGCAAAAAATTCCAGCCCTTTCAGCCAAGGAAGGGGAGCTTGGAAATTGATAAAGTGCATTCGCCGGGCAGTACGGGCCGGGAGCAGGAGCTATCCAAGTCTAAGCTATGGCGCTTGTCGGCGTCAAGGAGAATGTGCGTTCGGGTTGGGGATGGCGAACCCTTCCAAAGGGTCCTCTGGGTCGCTGCGGCCGTGCAGCGCGCGCTCCTGCAAGGAACGCTATCAAGCCTCGTCCAAGTGCGGTCCGCCGGTCCCGTTTATTGATTGCGATCTCTAGCTGTGCTATATTGTCCTGCAAGGTTGCCAGGGTCAGACCACGGCGCGAGGTGGATTTATGAGCGAGAAAAACAGCGCTTCAGCAGTCCCCCAGCACATGAACCCCGTGCTGGATCCGGAGCTGGAGCGCGAAGTGGCGTTTTTTATGAAGTGGGGTTATCTGCTGGTGGAAGAGGGCATCGACCAGGATCAGGTGGAAATGCTGCGGCGGGCCCTGGATGAAGTTTGCGAGAAAAAGCCGGAGCAATTCATTCCCGCGCTCCTGGAGGAAGACGAACGCTTCGATTTTCTGCTGGACAATCCGCCGGTATTGCAGCGCGTCAAAGCCATCCTGGGAAACTGCATCCAGCTCCACAGCGCCACTGCCCGCATCACCGAACCGGGTACCCCGGATCAGGATTGGCACCGCGATGGCCCCTGGCCCATGGATCCGGAGGGAACGCCCTACGGCAGTCTGCCAGGCCAGATCAACTGCCTTTATTTCCTCGATGAATTGACCATGCAAAACGGTCCTACCGCGGTCGTTCCGGGCAGCCAGCGCGCCCTCTTCCGGCCCCCGGCGGGGCACCCCCAGTTTCCCGACGAGCAGTTGATTTTTGCCCGCCCCGGCCAGGTCGTGATGATCGACGGCTGGATCTTCCATCGCGGTCTGGCCAATCGGTCCCAAGCGCGCCGTCGGGGCTGCTATATGTGCTACCAGAACGCCTGGATGAAGTCGCGCGAATCTTTTGATGGCCCGCGTGTCCGCAAGCTGCAGGAGAGCGGCACGCCCGATCAGCAGCTGCTGCTGGGCAGTGTCCAGAGGTGGTGAGCTAAGATGCGGTTGATGGCCAGAGAACGAATCGCGGCGCTGAGGGTGCGGGGGCGGAGTCCGGCGTACGCCTCCTGCCGTTCCAGCTTGCGCCAGGAGGTCGGGGCATTTTTGCCGCTGAATCTCGATCCTCCGGACCAGCAGGCCGGTTTCTACCACGATTATTTCTGTCCCCAGCACGGCGTGGAACTGCATTTTGACCCGGCCCGGCCCCACGCCCACCGCTGTCCCCAGGGCGGCGAGGTCTTTTCCGGGGAGCCCTACGATGCGGCCTGGCGCTGGTCGCTCAACAACCGGCTCTCGACCATGGCCTTCAAGCTGGCACTGCTGTGGCAGATGGACCAGGACGAGGCCTGTAGAGTGCGGGTCGAGGAAATCCTCCTGGGCTATGCCCGCCGCTATGGCGCCTACGAGCCGGGTGAGGATCCGCGCCCCGTGGCCCGTGGCCGGGCGACCTTCCAGTCGCTGGACGAGGCGGTATGGCTGCTATCCCTGGTGCGGGCCTATGATCTGGTGCGTTCCAGTTTGGCTGCCGCGGCCAGGGAGCAGGTGGAAACGGAATTGCTGCGCCCGGCCGCCGGGCACATTGCGGCGCAGAAGTACCGGAGCATCCACAACATCGAATGCTGGCACAACGCCGCCATCGGGGCGGTGGGGATCTGCCTGGACGAACCCGAGCTGGTGCAGCTGGCGGTGGAGGCGGAGTTTGGCTTTCGCCACCAGCTGGAAGCGGGCGTGCGGGCGGATGGGTTGTGGTGGGAGGGCTCCTCCAGTTACCACTTCTACGCTCTGACCGCCCTGCTGAGTCACGCCCAGGTGGCCGAAGTCGCAGACCCCTCCCTGCGCCGCGCCGCGCGCCTGCGGCAGATGTTCCAGACTCCGGTAGATCTGGCGGCTCCGGACCTGCGGCTGCCAGCCACCAACGACTGCTGGTTCTTCACCTCCCTGGTCGGGGATGTGTGTCACGGGGTGCCCGCCGCCGCGGCCCTCTACGAGGTCGCCTACGGCTGGTATGGGGTGGCCGAATTTGCCCGCGTCCTCGAGCGCAACTACCGGCAGCAGGCCCCCACTTCGGTGGAGGCGTTGCTCTACGGCCGCCAGCGGCCGCTGGAAAGCGGCGAATTCAGGGCCGAGGGCGGCACCAGCCTGGAGCCATCGGGCCTGGCCCTGTTGCGCGCCGGAGCGTGGGAGACGCAGAACTACCTGCTTTTGAAGTACGGTCCGCACGGTGGTAGCCATGGCCATCCGGACAAGCTCGGCATTTCGTTCTACGCCGGCGGCTATGCGGTTTCCCCCGACCTGGGCACCCCCGGGTACGGCATGGAACTGCACGAGACTTGGTACCGCCAGACTCTGAGTCACAATACCGTGGTTGTGGACGGGCGCTCGCAGCCCGAAGCCGAAGGTCGGCTACAGGCCTTTGGGCGCAGCGAAGACGGCGACTTTGCCTTTGCCGACGCCCGCGTCGAATGGCGCGAAGAGCCTTACCAGGGGGTTTCCATGCGCCGTCTCATCCTGTGGACGAATGCCTACTTTATCGACTATTTTCAGGTGGAGTGCGAGGCCGAGCGCCAACTCGACTGGACCTGCCGTTTCGATGCCGCTGTGCAAATGCAGCAGGGACTCTCTCAAGGGGCAGCTGTGTCGCTGGAGGGCGATGGCTACGAACACGTAGCCGCGCCGCTCCTAGCCGCTGCCAGCGGTGCGGTGCGATTGCAGTGGGGCCTGCCCGCAGGCCATCTGGACCTGTTTCTCCCCTGCGAGCGGGATACGCTCCTCATCCAGGGGCAGGTGCCCTGCAATCCGGCGGCGGAAAAAAGCGACTTGATCATGCGCCGCCGGCAAGCTCGGAGCACGGGTTTTGTCGCCCTGTTGCATCCCTGGACCGAAGCGCCAGTGGTGGAGGAGGTCTTCCCGGTCGAGGGAGTGCCAACGGGAGTCTTGGCGCTGTGGGTGCACACGCGTGCGCAACGCCATCTGTGGGTTTTGAGCAATCGGGAGCACAGGGGAGCATTCGCCCTGCCGGAGTCAGCGGATCGGGTTATGAGGTACACTCTTTAACAATCCTGTGGAAATACTCCACGGTTGGGATGCCATTTCCCCTGCCCTTGCTTGGGGGATCTCATCTTGCAACGCAACCTTAATACAGGCTTGTCTCGTTCTCTAAAAGTATTGCCAGATATTCGCTGCGGGGATCCGGCCCAATGGGTAGATCTTACACCAAAGTCATCCTGGTGGCGCTGCCGGCACCTGGCGGCGGCGGAGAATACCGCTTTCAGGGCCGGGCGGACTGGGAACTTTGGACTTATCCCAGTGGCACTGTAGTGCTGAACGAGGATGGCAGTATCGGCCTGAGGCGTTATCGCAAGAATATCAACGCCGCGGCCAATGCGTCCGAATTCGAACGCGCCAGCAAAGACGCAAAGGGCATGGTCCCGGGCGGCATTCGCTACGCCCCTTCAAATCCGGGGACGGGAAGTATTGGTGGAATGGCCGCGACCTGGCGGATGAAGTCGTGCCGCCGGGTGTTTATATCTGCAGGATTCGGGTCCCCGCCGCTGCGGG
>CAXFTV010000275.1:0-6128 GCA_964005845.1 uncultured bacterium | reverse complement strand
CGCAATAGATTGCCCGGCAGCCGGCTGCAGCACAGGCTGCAGTGATTTCCGCGTGCACCGGGGCATAGGTCGCAATACTGACGATATCGAGGTTTTCATTTTCAATTAGTTCCCGCCATTCGGCGTAGGCGGGGAGCGAGGTGCGCTCGCTGAAGCGCTGTCGACGACCCTCGTCGCGACTGCTTCCCGCCACCAGATCGACGCGGGAGTGTTTGGTTAGAGCCGCGAGGTGGGTGCCGTCGAGATCGGCGACCTGCTGCCCCAGGGCATCGCCGGAAACCTGGTCGCCACCGCCGATAAAGCCGAGGCCGATAATACCGGCTCGATAGTTTGATGTCGCCATGTTTTTATTCCTTTAGTTAGGGGTTGAGTATATCAGGAAAAGCAATTATGGGCTCCGGGTCAAGTCGATCTAGGGCAATCCAGCGGTTTTGCTCAATAGGGAGTTTCGGCTGTTGTCGCAGGACACCAGCGGGAGGTAAAAAGAGCCTCCTGTAAGGCGTTTTGCGCCGCTGGAGTGGCAGTTTTTTGCAGCGCCAGGGTAGCGAAGAAACGGGTATATCTATTTTCGTCCGCTTCCAGAGTTTTTACAGCGCCGCCACTGCAGTGGCGGCGGGTGGGCCGATTTTGGCCAGGGATAGGGCGGCGTTGAGCCGCACCCACTGACTGGGATCCCGCAGGGCCCCTCGCAACGCCGGCACTGCGGCGGCGGCTTCACTGCCCAGACATCCCAGAGCTTCGGCGGCATTGCGTCGCACCCAGATATTCTCGTCTTGCAGGGACTGTGCAAGTGCCGTTGCAGCACTGCGGGCGGGCGGGCCGATATTGCCCAGGATATCCGCGGCGCTGGCACGCACCCAGGCGCTCGAGTCGCGCGAGATTTCGATCAGTTCCGGCACCGCCGGGGCGCCCACTGCGGCCAGGGCATGAGCGCCGCTCAGATCGGCTGGATTGCCGCCCTGGACGTTGGCCGGGGTCTGATCCAGGTTCTGCTCTGAGCGCAGGGCACTTTCTCGGCGCAGTGATTCGATCAGTGTGGGCACTACCTTTTCTCCCAGGTCGCTTAAAGCATAGGCTGCCTCCAGGCGCGGCTGTTCCTCCGGGCTGCACAGCGCCGCAGCGAGCTGTGCGCTAGAGCCATTTCCGGAGATGGGCTGCGCCCCTCTCCCCGCCTGGCCCGATAACCAGTTCCAAACTGCGCGGGACAGTCGCGGATTTCTGTCATCTTCGAGAGGTCGCCAGGTGGGATTCTCCTGGTTCCAAGAAGGCTCATGGGGCTCCTGCATGCGGAGAAACTGAAATTTCAGCATGTAGCGCTTTTCATCGCTGGTATTGGCTGTGGCCCGGTGCCAGGAGTCGAAGTTTACGATATTTACGGTGCCGGCCTCACCGCACAGGGGCAGGGCTTTTTCGGCCGATTGTGCCGGGTCGTCGGAGGAAATCTCATTGTGGAACTGGGTGCCGGGCAGGATGCCCGTCGGACCCATGTCTTCCCGTACATCCTGGGGATAATAAAAGGCCATGACCCAGCGGCAGCGGTGATGGCGCACGTTCTGGTCGAATATATAATCGTCCTTGTGCCAGGTTTGACCCGTGCCCCCGGGCGGATTGAGATGGCAATAGCGGTGCGGGTGCATGATATAACCCGGTCCCAGGATGCTTTGCAAAGCACCGTGGGTGGCCGGATGTGAAAAAATTTTTCGCAGCGCCGGAATTCTGGGCAGGATATTGTTGCCTGGATTGCCTTCTTTGGCCAGCAGCGTTTCGATTTGTTGGTATATATCCCGATGCAGCGAAGGAGGGAAGTCAGCCCGGATCTGGATGTAGCCATTGGCGATGAATTGCCTCATTGCCCGGTCGTTTAGAAGGTACTTATTTGCCGCCATATCTACTCCTTGATTTTTTTAGGCAATATCTGGATGTATTAGGCCAGGTCGACCCGGACTGGTAAATATACGACAGGGCCGGGCAAGTTTTCAAAAAATTACTTTCCTTGACACCTGCTAGGTCGTTGGCTACATTGTGGATTTTTACATGAGTTATAAACCGGTTGGCGAACAAATTGCATACCTATGTCTCCTGCAGGGACCTTTTTTTTAGCGCGTAGACTTGCAAAATGCGGCTGGTTGCCAGGAATTGGCCTGGTTCTCTGGATTGGGGCGTGTACCTCCTGCCAGACAAGTTCAACGGCCATCAATTCGGAAGAACTGGCTCCGGGTGTCGTCCACCACGAGATTTATCTCCTGCAGGGCCCCTGGTCAATCCACCTCATAGAAATAGATCTCGTCAGCGCCTGGAAAGCCGGAATCCGCCTGCGCACCGCAAAGTCGGATCCGGCTCTGGGGGGCGAAAAAACCAGCAACATGGCCGCGCGGTCAATCGCCGCGATCAATGGAGATTTTTTCTACGCGTCGGGACGTCCTCTCGGAATGCAAATTCACGCCGGAACCCTATTGCAGGGACCCAATGCACGCTCGGCTTTTGCCATTGCTGAGGATGGCAATCCGATGATCGCCGTATTCCGTTTTCGGGCCAGTTTGAGTACGGCTGCAGGTCAGGTCCTGGCAATTTCGAGGTTTAACCGCAAATCGGTTGCCCGGGGTCCGATCTTCTACAACTACGTCGCCCAGACCTGGAAAGACTCAGTGCACGCCGCAGTCGGTTTTCAATTGCAGAGTCTGGGAGGGCATCTGGCGATAAACGATACTATCGCCGCCCGGGTATTGCAGGTGCGTCGCCGCGCTTGGCCACTGCGCCTAGAGCCTGATCAATGGCTGGTTGCCGTAGGGGCGGAAGACCTCCCAAATGAAAATATAGCTCCAGGTGATACGCTAAAGCTTTCTTTTGCCCTGCCTCCTGCCACGCGGCATTTGCAGGAGGCAATTGGCGGCGGTCCCCGGATCATTCGCGATGGGAGCACCTCGATAGAATACGAACCGGAACACCTGGATTACAGTTTTGCCAGGGATCGCAACGCGCGCACCGCCATTGGCTACACCGCCAACCAGCAGACGCTGTTTCTGGTTACTGTTGATGGGGGGCAGCCGGGTTACAGCGCCGGCATGCGGCTGGAGGAATTGGCGAATTTCATGGTCCACGAGCTTGCCGATTTTACCGTGTCCGGGGCAAATGCCTACCAGGCTCTCAACATGGATGGTGGTGGTTCCACTACCATGGTAGTGCGCCAGCGAGTCGTAAATCGGCCCTCGGATCCGATTGGTGAGCGGCCGGTGGGCAACGCCTTGTTGGTCGTAGAGCAGGGCCGCGCGCCCGTGGCTGCCGGATTTTCATTTTAGCACAGGATAGGGGAAATGCCACTTTTTAACGCCGCTGATTTAAAAAAATTAGGCAGTGATTTATTCCAGGCCGTGGACGTACCCGAACCCGTGGCTGCCCTGGTGGCGGACCATCTGGTAGAATCTGGTTTGCTGGGACACGACACCCACAGTGTGCTGCGGTTTCCCCAATATGTCGATGCCGTTCGCCAGGGCCGGATAAATCCCAGGGCGCAGTTGGAAATCCTTGAGGAAACGCCGGCGATGGCACAGGTCAGCGGTGGTTGGAATTACGGCCAGGTGACGGCTAAGGCCGCAGTTGAACTGGCCATGGATAAGGCGCGTGGGGGCGGTTTCGGCGTGGTAACCGTGAAGGAATGTCACCACGTCGCCCGCCTCGGACACTTTGCCACCCTGGCGGCGCGGCAGAATCTGATCGCTTTGATGGTGGCCAACGGCCATGGCAGCGATCTGGCCGTGGCTCCGTTCGGGGGCCTCAGTCGGCGCTTGCCCACCAATCCTATGTGCGTGGCCATTCCGACAGGGCGCGAGTGGCCGATCGTGTTAGACATGACCAGCAGTATGACTTCGGGTGGAGACTTGCGGGTTCACCGAAATCTCGACGAGCCAGTGCCGGCGGGGCACATAATCGACGCCCACGGCCAGCCTACAGAGGACGTCGAGGCCTATTACGGGCCGCCCGAGGGAGCGATTTTGCCCCTTGGTTTTCCACAGAGCGGCCACAAGGGAACTGGGCTTGCAGTCATCATCGATATTCTGGCCGGTACTCTATCGGGTGCGGGATGCTCTAAGGCGGACCCACCCGAGACCGGCAATGCCCTGTTTATCGGGGTTCTGGACATGGCCGCATTCCTGCCACTGGAGGAGTTTTTTAAACAAACCGAAGATTTTATCGACTGGATCAAATCGTGTCCGCCAGCGGAGGGTTTTGATGAGGTCGTGCTGCCGGGCGAGAATTCACATCGGATTTACCAGCAGCGCCACCGCGCCGGACTCCGGGTAGACGAGAGCGCCTGGGCTCAGATCAACGAGTTGGCAGCCGCATTGGAAGTGGATTTGCCCGAGCCGCTCGAATCCTAAAAAATGAGGAAATCATGGTGAAAGTAGCTGTAATTGGTCTGCGCGGCATAGGTAATAACCATGCCGAAGTTTACCACAAAAGTGCCAAAGCCGAGTTGGTGGCAGTCTGCGATATGGTGCGCGAACGCGCCGATGAGGCCGCCCAACGCTATGCCGCCAGGGCTTATTACGATCTCGACGAAATGCTCCAGCAGGAGGATCTGGATGCGGTCAGTGTAGCTACCGGAGGCATTGAAAACGGCGGCGATCACTACGTGCCGACCATGGCCGCACTCGCCGCCGGAAAACACGTGCTGTGCGAAAAACCAATATCCAACGACATCGTGCAGGCGCGCGAGATGGTGCGCCAGGCGCGCGAGCGGGGAGTCTGTTTTGGGATCAACCTGAATCATCGTTTTGTGCCTCCGGCAGCGCGTGCTCGCAGCTGGATCGACGAGGGCAAGTTGGGCGATCTGCTGCTGATAAACATGACCATGTGGATCGACAATCCGAATGAGACCTCCGAGTGGTTCCACCTGCGGGCCCTGCATCCGCACTCGCTGGATATAATGCGGTATTTTTGCGGTGATGTAAGGCGGGTTCAGGCCTTTTTGAACCATGCGCCAGGGCGGATTTGCTGGTCCAATGCGCAGATCAATATGGAATTTGAAAATGGTGTGGTGGGGCATTTGACCGGAAGTTACGACGCGGCTCCACGCCACAATCTGGAGCGCTGCGAGGTCATGGGGACCGAAGGACGCTTCGTGCTGGACAATTGCTTTGAGGAACTAACCCTGTATCCGCGCCGCGCCGACGAACTGACAGTTGTGCGCAATAGTATCATGGGGGGAGTCGGGGGGTTTGGCTATACCTTCGACAGCCGCATCAATCGCTGGATTGAACAGCTAGATGGCGGCACCGATGCCGCTGAAATCGAAGCCTCTGGAGAGGATGGGTTGGCCGTTCAGGAAATTATTGAGGCCGCCATCCGCTCCTGGCAGGAGGGCACTATCGTCGAGGTCGAAAAATAATATTTGAGATCCCATGGAATACAATCGGAAAATGCTGGAGGCCAAGCGCAAGTTGTTGGAGCGCTTTAAACGGAGGGGAAAAGTCGGCTCGGGTGCCCAGCGGGGGCGCTTACCCCCCGGACAACATATTACCAGGGGTTTTCCCGTCCTGGACCTGGGGGTGCATCCCAAGTTCAATCCGCGACAGTGGAACTTGCGGGTGGAGGGAGAAGTCGAGGAAGCGCTGGATCTGAGTTGGGGCGAGTTTTGTCAAATGGGTAAAAAGGAGCAAGTTGCCGATTTTCATTGCGTCACCACCTGGTCGAAATACGATGTCCAATGGGGTGGCGTCAAATTTCTGGATCTGGCCGCCCGGGTAGTTCCCACGGAGGCGGCTCGCTTTGTCATTATGCACTGTGCCGATGGTTATACCACCAACCTGCCCATCGAAGATTGCATGGACGAGGATGTGATGCTGGCCTGCGAGTTATACGGCGACCCCCTGCCCCTGGAGCATGGCGGGCCGGTGCGCATGGTGGTGCCCAAACTTTACGCCTGGAAGTCGGCCAAGTTTCTGCGCCGGGTGGTTTTTGCTCCCCGTGACGAACCCGGTTACTGGGAAGTCCGCGGTTATCACAAGCGCGGTGACCCCTGGCTGGAAGAGCGTTACGGGTAGCTGAGTGCAGGGCGTGAATTCAGCGGTGAGGCCAAGGGCTCGCCGCTGAATTAAGCAGCTGCTGAACCTAAGGTGTACTCGGCACCT
>CAXFTV010000274.1:0-5853 GCA_964005845.1 uncultured bacterium | reverse complement strand
CCGAAACCGCCGCCGAGATCGCCCTTGCCATCGTGGCCGAAGTACAGGCCGCCCTCACCGGCCGCCGGGGTGGCCAACTGCGCCGCCACAAGGGCCCCATCCACGACCGCCCCACCTGAGTATTCGCACTACTCCACTGCATCCACCACCGACCGGTAGGCTGCGGGCGTATCCACATCTACCAGGATCCCCGCATCCTCGACTCCAACCTCAATTACCTCGTCCGCATACTTCTGCACCAGCGGCTTCGCTCCACGATCCCCTTCCAAGCGCAGCAACTCCGCCCGGTAAGTGCCTGCAAAAACGACCGGATTGCCGCGGCGCCCCTGCCGCGTGGGCAGGGCGATTGCGCCGGCTGCTCCCCGGGAAAAAGCGCGGCACAGTTCACCTATAGTCTGCGGCTTCACGCGGGGCATATCGCCCAGGGCGAACAGGTAGCCGTCCACCTCCTCCCGGACCGCCTCCACTCCGCACGCGATCGAGGTCGACAATCCTTGCGCGTAGGCGGGATTGTGCACCAGCCGCACCGGATAATCGGCCAGCGCCTGCCCCACTTGCTCGCGCTGGTGCCCGACTACCACCACCACTGCCGCAAAAGAAGCGCTTAGCAAAGCCTCGATCGCCGCCTGTACGATCAGCCCGTCCCCCCACGGCAGCAGAAGCTTATTTTTTTCCTGCATGCGAGTTGAGCGGCCAGCGGCCAGGACGACAGCGCAAAGCCCATTGCCCGCCCCCATCAGTGGCTGCGCTTGGCCGCCACGATCTCCGCCATAATGCTAAGGGCGATCTCGGCCGGAGTCTTGGCGCGAATATCCAGGCCGGCGGGTCCTTTTATGCGCTCGATTTCGGCTGTCGAGAAACCGGCTTCCCGCAAGCGCTCAACCCGCTTTGCATGGGTCTTGCGACTGCCCAGGGCCCCGATATAGGCCACCGGTGTCTGCAGCAGGACGTGCAGGGCCTCATCATCGATCTTGGGGTCGTGGGTCAGGAGGACCGCGTAGCTATCATCCGTGAGATCCAAGCCGGACAAAACTTCACCGGGCCACTCGGAAAAGAGCTGATGCGGCGCTACTGCAAAGCGTTCAATGCTGGCAAAAACCCGACGCGGATCGATTACAGACGTCTCAAAACCCAGGGGGTTGGCAAACTGCACCAGCGGTATGGTGATATGCCCGGCGCCTATGATGAGCAACTGGTCCCGGCGTGGGAATACCTGGACAAAAACCGCCTCTTCTCCCAATTCGGCCACCTGGTTTTTTCGTCCCGCATAACTCTCCAGTGCTACTTCCACGGCTTTTTCCCGCTGCGCTCCCCAATCACCTACTACCCCACCATCTGGGTACACCAGCAGGTGAGCCTCTGCCGCCGGCTGCAGCCGGGTCAGCAGAATGGCCGGCTGATTCCCTTCTACAGCCTGCTCCAAAGCCCGCCAGATAGATCGAGCTTTTTCCTCTGCAAAAGCCAGGTGCTTTTCCACCAAGACCTGAACCTCCCCACCACAGGAGAGTCCTACCGACCAGGCCTTTTCATCGTCCACTCCGTAACTGAGTTGTCTGGCTTCGCCGCTCTCCAGGACCCGTTGTGCTTCTTCGATCACAGCCCCCTCAATACAGCCGCCGCTGACCGAACCGGCCACCTCCATGTCCTCCCCGACGATCATGGCCGCCCCCGCGCTCCGGGGTGCCGATCCCCAGGTCTTAATCACCCGCGCCAGCGCGAATTTGCGGCCTTCCCGGGTCCATTCTACCACTGCATCCCAGATATCCTGCATATTTCCTCCATTTTTTCTTATTAGGTGCCGCCTTAAAATGCCCTTGGGCCCAAAACGCGGCGACCTGCGGGCATTTTCAAACGGTTGCTAATATAAATTGAAAATTGACACCGCCAACCATGTTTATCATATTAAGCTCTCTTTTCTTTTGCCAGTCCATCAATTCAGAGAAGCGCATATGCACCTCGAAGGCACTTACACATTCAATACCACGCAGGAAAAACTGTGGGATCTACTCAACGATCCGGACGTCCTGGCCCGTGCCACTCCAGGCATAAAAGAGTTGCAACTCCAGGAGGACGGCAAGTTTCAGGCCCTTTTCGAAATAAAAATGGGGCCCATCAACAGCAATTTCGACGGCACCCTTGAAGTAGTCGATAAAGTGGCTCCGGAAAGCTATAAACTACTGATCAGCGTAGATGGAAAAATCGGCACTATCGCCGCTACCGGCACCATTGCCATAGAACCTGGAAATCAGGATACCATTCTCTCTTTCCAGGGCGATGCCAAACTAACTGGAGTCATGGCGCGCATGGGACAGCGGGTGCTCAGCGGCGTCGGCCGCATGTTTACCAATCAGTTTTTTAAAGCCCTGGAAAGAGAATTTTCGGAGCAATAAGCAGCTATTAATCCGTCTGTTTTACTTACTGAGGAGGTGGACTTATGACAGTACCCATCAAAGTCACTGTCAACGGCCAGACCCACGAAGACGAAGTGGAACCCCGGATGCTTCTGGCCCAGTACCTGCGCGAAGTGCTGGACTTGACCGGCACGCACGTGGGCTGCGACACCAGCGGCTGTGGCGCCTGTACCATCGTCGTCGACGGCCAGGCAGTAAAATCTTGCACCCTGTTGGCGGTTCAGGCCGATGGTGCCGAGATCACCACCATCGAAGGTCTGGCACAAAACGGCGAATTGCACCCCATCCAGGAAGGTTTTAATATCGAGCACGGTCTGCAGTGCGGCTTTTGCACGCCGGGCATGGTCATGACCGCCTGGCAGCTCCTGGAGCGCAACTCCAGCCCTAGCGAAGCAGAAATCCGCCATGCCCTGGAGGGCAATTACTGCCGCTGCACGGGCTACGAAAACATCGTCAAATCGATCCAATACGCCGCCGAGAAATCGGCTTAGGAGGGTGTTATGGGAGACTATATTGGCCAATCCGTAAAACGGGTAGAAGACAAGCGTTTCATCACCGGCGGCGGCAGGTACACCGATGATATCACCCTGCCCCGCATGACCTATGCCGCCATCGTCCGCAGCCCCCACGCCCACGCCAATATCACAAGCGTCGACACCTCGGCAGCACTGGCGGCCGACGGAGTCGTGGCTGCTTTTGTCGGCAGCGACCTGGAAGCGGCCGGAGTGGGTGGCCTGCCCTGCGGCTGGCAGGTCGACTTCAAAAACGGCGACCAGATGAAAGAACCGGCGCATCCGGTTTTGGCCGTGGGCAAGGTGCGCCACGTAGGCGATCCGGTGGCCATAGTCATCGCCGAAAGCCGCGAGCAGGCCCAGGATGCGGCCGAACTGGTTGCGGTGGACTACGAGGTCCTGGACGCGGCGGTCGACATGCTCAAAGCCGTCGCCGACGGCGCGCCGCAATTGTTCGAAGATGTGCCCAATAACATCCCCTTCGACTGGGGCCTGGGCGACCAGGATAAGACCGATGCCGCCATGGCCGGCGCTGCCCACATCACCACCCTGGAATACTCGAATCAGCGCCTCGTCACCAACGCCATCGAGCCGCGCTGCGCCATCGGCGACTACGATGTCGCACGCGACCACTACACCCTCTACACCTCGTCGCAAAACCCGCACGTCATCCGCCTGCTGCTCACCGCCTTTGTCCTGGGTCTGCCCGAACACAAAGTGCGCGTCGTTTCCCCGGATGTGGGCGGCGGTTTCGGCAGCAAAATCTTCCACTACGCCGAAGAAGTCCTGGCGACCTGGTGCGCCAAACAAATCGAGCGCCCGGTAAAGTGGACGGCCGAACGTTCCGAGAGTTTTATCTCCGATGCCCAGGGCCGCGACCACGTAACCAAAGCCGAGTTGGGACTCGATGCCGAGGGCAACTTCGTCGGTCTGCGGGTGAATACCCACGCCAATATGGGCGCTTACCTGTCCACCTTCTCAACTTGTGTCCCCACCTATCTCTACGGCACCTTGCTGCAGGGGCTCTACACCACCCCGGCCGTTTACGTGGACGTAACCGCGGTCTTCACCAATACCGTGCCGGTAGATGCGCTGCGCGGCGCCGGGCGTCCCGAGGCCACTTATTTGCTGGAGCGCCTCGTGGACACCGCCGCCCACGAACTGGGCATGGATCCGGCCGCATTGCGCTCCAAAAATTTCATCCCGCCCTTCGACGGGGTGGAACAGCCCGGCTACGAGACCCAGGTCGCCCTGGTCTACGACAGCGGCAACTACCAGGGCGTACTCGACAAAGCGCTGGAAAGGGTTGGCTACAGCGACTTTCGCCAGGAACAGGAAAAAGCCCGGCGGGAAGGCCGTTACCTGGGAATCGGTTTTTCGACCTACATCGAAGCCTGCGGCATTGCGCCCTCGGCGGTGGTGGGTTCCCTGGGCGCCCGTGCCGGTTTGTTCGAAAGTGCCATGGTGCGGGTACAGCCCACCGGCAAAGTGTCGGTCTTCGTCGGTAGCCACTCGCACGGCCAGGGCCATGAAACTACCTTTGCCCAGGTGGTGGCCGATCAACTCGGCATTGCCATCGAAGACGTGGATATCGTCCACGGCGACACCGATTCCGTGCCTTTCGGCATGGGCACCTACGGTTCGCGCAGCCTCGCCGTTGGCGGCACAGCCATCATGAAGAGCCTCGACAAGATCAAGGAAAAAGGCGCCAAGATCGCCGCTCACCTGCTCGAAGCTGCCGAAGAGGATCTGGAATTCGCCGGCGGCCAGTGGACGGTTAAAGGTACCGATCAGTCGGTTGGTTTCGGCGACGTTGCCCTGACTGCATACGTACCGCACAATTACCCCGAAGGCCTGGAGCCGGGCCTGGACTTCACCAGTTTTTACGACCCGGCCAACTTTACCTTTCCCTTCGGCGCCCACATCGCCGTGGTCGAAGTAGACGGCGAAACCGGCAAAGTGTCAATCGCTCGCTTCGTCGCGGTCGACGATGTCGGCAATGTGGTCAATCCGCAAATCGTCGACGGACAGATCCACGGCGGCGTCGCCCACGGAATCGGCCAGGCACTACTCGAAGGCGCCATCTACGACGACGACGGCCAGTTGCTCAATGGTTCCTACATGGACTACGCAATGCCGCGCGCCGACGATTTGCCCTCCTTCGAAACGGATCGCACGGTCACGCCCTGCCCGCACAATCCCCTCGGCGTTAAAGGAGCGGGCGAGGCGGGCACCATTGCCGCCACTCCGGCTGTAGTCAATGCCGTCGTCGACGCGCTGTGGCACCTGGGGGTCCGCGATATCCAAATGCCCCTGACCCCACAGCGCGTGTGGCAATCCATCCAGGCAGCCAGCTAATCGATCGGAAACAGGAGAAATACATATGAGCACTACAGCATTCGACTACCACCGTCCGGCCTCGGTAGACGAGGCCATTCAGCTCCTGCAGCAACACGGCGATGACGCCAAACTGCTGGCCGGCGGCCACAGCCTGATCCCCTCCATGAAGCTGCGCCTGGCGACCCCCGCCAACCTGATCGACATCGGGCGGCTGGAAGACCTGAAGTACATCAGGCAAGAGAGCGGCTACCTGGCGATCGGTGCAGCCGTCACCCACTGGGAGATAGAATCCTCGGAACTGGTCGGTGAAAAGAGCCCGCTCCTGGCCCAGACAGCTGCGATTATCGGCGATATCCAGGTGCGCAACAAGGGCACTATCGGCGGCAGCCTGGCGCACGCCGACCCGGCCGCCGACTACCCGGCCGCGATTCTGGCGAGCGAAGCCCAGATCTGCACCCGGGGGCCCGATGGCGAGCGCACCATCAACGCGGCGGACTATTTCATCGATATCTACCTAACCAGCCTGCAGCCAGACGAGATCATTACCGAAGTCCGGGTGCCGGTGCAGGCGGCCAACGCCGGTTCGGCCT
>CAXFTV010000273.1:0-3980 GCA_964005845.1 uncultured bacterium | reverse complement strand
CCCCTATGGCCGTGCTCGCCCTGGTTTAGTAGGTGGGGACGGACAGCTATTGCAACCTACCGCGACCCCAGAGCGGCCAGACGGTTTCTACCCGGCCCTTGCGGATGCCGTAAATCTCTTCGTGCAGCACGACCGTGGTATCCGAATACCCCGCGATAAATTCGATCTGCTCACCCACCAGCGGCGTGGTGCTGGCCGCCTTTAACTCGATCTTGCCGTGTTCGGCCGAAAGGGTCAATTCCTCTATGTCCCCTAGGCCGATGGGATGGGGTTCGGTGGCGTCGCTGCTCATGGTCTTTTTGCCGGCGTCGCAGATGATGCGGGTGGGCGTGGGGCGACTGGTGACCGTGGCCAGGATGGTGAGTGCATCGTCGTGTTCGACGCCGAATTTGGTGCGGTATTGCCGATCGCTGTAAATGCCGCCCCCGGCCTCGATTTCGGTGATGCCCGGTGCGAAGGCGCTCATCGAGTAGGTGCCGGTGCCGCCGCAGCTGATGATGTCCATCGGCAGGCCCTCATCGCGGCACAGCTGTGCTGTGTCGGTCAGTAGCTTCAAGGCTGCGAGGACCTGCTGGCGCTTTTCTTCCGGGTTTGTGATTTTGAGGGTATGCGATTCCCAGGTCTGCAGGCCGGCCAGGTGCAACCCCTCGCAGGCGGCGATCTGGCGCGCCAGAGCCAGGGTGCTCTCTCCCGGTTCGACCCCGGCCCGGTCGCAGCCCACATTCACTTCTATAAGTACTCGTACCTGTACTCCTTTGGCCCGCGCCGCCCGGTCGATTTCTTCGACATTGGCCGGATTGTCGACCAGAACCATGATGTCGCAGTGGCGCCGCAGGTTGACCAGCCGGGCGATTTTCTGCGCTCCGACGACCTGGTTGGCGACCAGGATATCGCGCACGCCGGCGCCGGCCATGACTTCGGCTTCCCCGAGTTTGGCGCAGGTGATGCCATGGGCCCCCGCATCCAGAAGCATGTGGGCCAGGGCCGGCGTTTTCATGCCCTTGGTGTGGGGGCGCCAGCCCACCCCGGCCTCGCGCAGGATGATCCGGGCCATGCGCTCGATATTCCGTTCCAGGATGTCCAGATCCACCAGCAGGATCGGGGTGTCCAGTGCCTCCCGGGGTTGGCCGATCAAACCTAGCTGTGCCATTATATGCCTTTCGGTGTCTTTCGCGTCAGGTGCCAGCGCCGCCGATTCCGACGCTGGCCTTTTGCTCTGTAGAGCACCAGAAGATACAGAATTTTTCGGTGTACACCAGCAGGGTGCTTATATTTATCGTTCGCTGCGGCTGCTGCCGCAATCGATTTTTGGCTGTATCACTCAGTCAACTTAAAAAGAAAGAGATGCGTTTTGCGAGCCAGAAAATACAGAGTCGCCGTTGCCGGCGGCGCCGGTACCTGGGGCCGCCACTACCTGCACGCCTACGCCGAGCATCCGGACTGCGAGGTCATTGCTTTGATCGATCGGGCCCGCCAGCGGCGGCAGAAATTTGCCGATCACTACGGCATCGAGGCCGTCTACGACAGCGTGGACGAACTTCTGGCCCGGGAAATCCCCGATATCGTCTCGGCGATTTTGCCGGTGGAGCAGGCCCACGACGCGGTAATTGCCTGCGCCGAGGCTGGAGTCAAAGTGGTCTCGTGCGAAAAACCGATTGCCGCCCAGTTGGCCCGGGCCGACGAAATGGTGCGGGTCTGTCGCGCGCGCGGCACCGCCTTTGGCTGTGGCACTGGATACTGGGACGCGGCCTACCTGGAAGAAACCGCTGCGTGGATCCAGGCGGGCAATATCGGCGAGATCGTCGGCGCTGCCCTGCCGGGTGGCTTGCCGCAGGAAGTCTCCGGTGGCGGCTGCGTCCAGCTCACCCAGCTGCGCTTGCTCACCGGTAAGGAAGTGGAGTGGGTCGAAGGTTGGACCTTGCCTCCGGCTCCAGGTTGGGTGCCACCGCCCGGGGTAGACGAAAGCGAAGGCGATCGTCCCGCCTACGGCCGGCTGGGAATGAGTGGCGGCATTGTCTGCGAGGTGCCCGAGCCCCTGCCCGAAGGCGGGCGCTGTCCGGTTTCCATCCAGGGTGAAGAGGGCCAGGTGTGGATCACTGGCCCGCGGCCGGTGCTGATCCAGGGAAGCGGTGCGGCCGCGACCCCGGTTTTTCCAGATTTTCTGGAAGCGCCGCGCAAAAGCACCTTTGTCTACACTATCGAGCGGCTGATGCATGCTTTCGACGCGGGCGGCGGCGCTCGCTGCAGCGGCCACGACTATCGCCAGGCCCTGGAAATAGCCATCGCGTTGAACGAGTCGGCCCAGTGCGACCACCAGCGCATTGCTTTACCCCTTGAAGATCGCTCGATGCGGATTTTCCCGCATCCCTACCGGCTCCAGGGCGGGGACGTGGCCGGCTGGGAGAGCATCGGCTATACCGGTCCGCCGCAACTGGACTAGAAGTGTCCGCTGCGGCGAGAACGACGCTTTCTGGCGGCAGTGGAAATTTTGCGCCGCTTGCTAATCCAGGCGTCCCTGGTATTCCAGGCCCAGAATCTGGCGGGTGCGTCCGACATTGCAGAGTTTTTCCGCTTCGGGCGGGTTCACCGTGTGCATGATGTCGAAGTCGACCGCCCTGGTTTCCAGGGCCAGGTGACAGGCCTGGGCCAGGTCGTGGCGGCAGACCCAGCTATTGCCGCCCCCCACTTTGCCGCGGCTCTTGCCGATGCCTAGCCGGGCGTCGACGATGCTGCATGGCCGCAACACGATGATGGACTGGCCGTAGGCGTCGTAGTGCTGTCGGCACATTTCCTCCTGCAGACGCTTGGTGACCGCGTAGAGGCCGCCATCGGGGCGCCGCACAGCGGCGGAAAAGAAAGTCCCGTCGGGATGTTCCACCTGGCATGAACCCATGTGGACGATGCGTTTGACATCGCGCTGGCGGGCCGCTTCGAGGACGTTCCACAATCCCTTCAGATTGATCAGAAAGGGGTTGTTGTCGTCTACTCCGTAGGCGCCCTCGCGCCTGGACCCGTAAACCGCCAGGTGGACGATGCCCTCGACGCCCTCCAGAGCCTGGTCCACGGTGCGAAAATCTGCGATATCGCCGTAGAGCTTTTCGCCTCCGTCCCACTCGGGGCCGTCTACATCGGCATAGGTTTCCCACGCTTCCGGAGCATATTCAAAAGCGCGGACATCGTGTTTGCCGGCGAAGTTTTCCAGTACGGCCCGTCCGACCCAGCCGGCGGCGCCAAATACCACGACCTTCATGGTGACCTGCTTGCGGTTAAAAGTGAATAGCTTTTCCTTGCTCGATAGTCGTCTTATTAAAAAATAAGAAAGGGTTTTCCCATGTCTACCCGAGGTTCTCTCACACTCGCGGATTGGGGGGGGCGGAATCGTTGTATAACGGCGGGTGAGGTTCTATATTTAGAGCCTGTATAGAAAATTCGCTTTGGCTTTCGGCCAGGTGAGGAGCGGCGTGGCAAGGGAGGATTTCCGCACCGGCTCTTAGCGTCTCCTGGCCCCTTTTCCACTATCTTTTTGCGGGAGGTAAGCCGTGGAATATTTCGGTTTGATTCTCTACCTGGTAGCGGCTGCGCTGGTCCTTATGTGCTGGTTGAAAAGGGGGGGGCTGTCACTCGATGGTTTGCTCGCGCGCAACGAACGCGATCACCACCACGTCCACCGGGTAATCGCCGGACACCCTCTGGGCGGGAGCTGGAAAGAACACAAGCAATGGTTGCGGCAAGAGCAAAGCGAGTGAGTGCCTCGCCGGAGTGCCTGTGAAGATTGTCGGAATTGACGCGGGTGGTTCAAAAACGCGGGTCGTGGCCGTTGCCGCACAAGACCTCGAGGGCAGGGCCGCCGGGCGGTGCGCGGAGGCAATCCTGGGGCCGGGCAATTATCGCTACCTGGGCGATGCGGGCGTGCGTCTGCTGGCGCGAGAAATCGTCGCGCGCCTGCACATCGAACAACCGCGGCAAACTCGGATCGTGGG
>CAXFTV010000272.1:0-13492 GCA_964005845.1 uncultured bacterium | reverse complement strand
CGGGCGCGCGCCGGAGACAGGTCGGCTAGGCCCAGTAGGGGCACGCCGGGCACGTGCTGAACCTGAGTTAAAAACATGGTGCCGAATTTGCCCGCCCCGATTAATCCCACGCGCAGCGGTTTGCCGGCGGCAGCGCGATCTGCCAGTAGTTGCATCAATGACACCGCGAACCTCCTTCTAGGTCTATTCCCAATATTTAGAAAAATACCCTGGCTAAACATTCGGGCATAACAGGCCGGGTCCCGCTCCCGGGCGGCCATGCACCGATTTACATATAATCCTGCTCCCCGGCAAAACCCCGGGCGTCCCCCTCAGCGCCAGCCGCGCTGGCCGGACAGTCCGCGGTTGGCCGCGGGAGAAAAGGCTTTGTCGGCCGCGCCCACCAGGTTGCCCCCCTCGACCCACTGCAAGTCGCTGCCGTAGAGCTCGTCCACCAGCAGATCGGTGAGGCGGCGGCGCACCGCCGCATAGTCGGGCAGCGCGGCCAGATCGCGCATTTCCCGCGGATCTTCTCGCAGATCGAAGAGCTGGACGCGGTTGCCGGTCGGGTACCAGATGAGCTTGTAGTGCTCGGCGCGCACCATGCGCATGGCCCGATCGCCTTCGGAGTGCTCGCAATAGAGGTAATCGCGCCGCTCGTCCGCGGCCAGCGAATGCCCCTCTACGGTCGGCGGAATCGGCACCTCGCACAAATCCAGCAGGGTGGGCATCACGTCCCGCAGTTCGGCCAGACGATCGTCTTTCTGGTGGTGGCCGATGCGCGTACAGGCGGCGGTCGGCATCAGGATCATCGGAATTTTGGCCGCCCACTCGTACATCGGTGGCTTGGCCCACAGATTGTGGTTGCCCAGCATGTCGCCGTGGTCCGAAACGAACATGACGATGGTATCGTCCAGCAAATCGGCCTCGCGCAGCATCCCGATCAGCAGCCGGATCTGGTGGTCGATGTAGGTGCATTGGGCGTAAAAACCCCGGCGCGCCATGAGGATCTCGGCGGCGCTCAGGGGAGAAATTTTGCCGCTGTGCAATTTGAGCGCATAGGGCAACTCGTCGAAATCCCGGGCCCACTCGCCGACGCAGGGTTCGTCCACCTCCAGCCGGTGGTACATATCCAAATAGTCGCGCGGCGGCGCGACCGGCGGGTGCGGGGTTATGAAAGAGCAGTACCAGAAAGCCGGACGGGTGGGATCGCGGCGCTGAATCGTGCGACACATTTCGCGCACGGTCCAGTTGGTGGGATGGCAGTACTCCGGCAGGTGCCAGGGACGCGTGCCGTATTCGTTGTTGCCCATGGCGTGGGTTAACTCCTGGCCAGCGTAACCCTCGCGCTCGAGGAAAAGTTCAAAATCGTCCCTGCCGCCGCCCAGGTGATGGCGGCCCTCTTCGCACAGGATCACATCGTCAAAACCGATGCGGTGGCGCTGCGGGTAGACATGCAATTTGCCCACGGCATAGGCCTGGTAACCGGCCTGGCGAAAGGTCTGCGGCAAAGTCGGCAGGTCCGGATCCATCTCGAGGTGTTCATTGAAGACCCGGTCGCCGTGGCGCCGCGCCGTGGTGCCGGTCATCAGGGCGCGGCGCGCCGGGATGCAGGTGGGCGTGGCGGTATAGGCCTGGGTGAAGAGCACGCCGTTGTCGGCCAGGCGGTCGAGGGTGGGGGTGAGAATGTGCGGATGCCCCATGGCCCCCATCAAGGGACCGGGAAAGTGGTCGGCGCAGATCAGCAAGACATTGGGTTTTGACATTGAACGCTCCTTGGTATCGCGGCTAATCCCAATATACGCAATCCCCCGCGCTGGATCTATTGCCGCACTTTTTCCAATAATTTTTGCCGGTGGGCACACCGGGGTTGATGCAGCTTCCACACCTGCGAGGGGGCGAAACCCCGGGGGCCCTGGCTTGACATCTGAGCCCGCAGTTTTAATTTCTTCCGCTTCGGCCCGGCATCCGCACCCAGGAGAAACTCATGCCCCTCGACATCACTAACGACGATCTCGAAGCCGCGCTTCCGGATACCAGGTCCACCCTGCAGTTGCCCGGCCTCGAGCGGGAAGTCGAGATCTACCGGGATCCGTGGGGCATCCCCCACATCCGGGCGCAAAACGAGTGGGATCTCTTTTTTGCCCAGGGTTTCGCCACCGCCCAGGACCGGCTCTGGCACATGGACTTCGACCGCCACCAGGCCCTGGGCCGCTGGGCCGAATTCGCCGGTCCCGACGGCGTCGAGCGCGACCGCCTGCTGCGGACCGCGGGCATGGGCCGCACCGCGCGACTCGATTACGAGGCCGCCAGCGCTGCGGCGAGAGTGCTGGTCGACGCCTACGCCGCTGGCGTGAACGCCTTCCTGAACACTACCCGCTCCCTGCCCATCGAATACAAAATTCTCGACCTGCAACCCGAGCCCTGGGAAAACTGGCACTGCCTGGCGGTCTACAAAATCCGCAATACTCTGCTCGGCACCTTCGAACCCAAACTCTTCCGCACCCGTCTGCTGCAGGCACTCGGTCCCGAACCGGTAGCGGCACTGCTGCGCGGCTACCCGGCCGGCCACCTCATCACGGTGCCGCCGGGCGCAGTGTACGCAGGCCCGCCGCTTGACGGCCTGGAGGAATTGAGCCAGGCGGCGCAGACGGCCAACTGGCTCGACGAAGTCGATGCCGGCTCTAATGGCTGGGCAATTTCCGGCCGTTTCACGGCATCGGGCTTACCGCTGGTCGCCGGCGATTCGCACCGCGCCCTGGACACCCCGAGCGTGTACTACCAGATCCATCTGGCCTGTCCCGAATACGAAGTCATCGGCCACTCCGTGCCGGGCGTGCCGGGCGCCCTCCACTTCTGCCACAACCAGCACCTGGCCTGGGGTATGACCGCCGGCATAGCAGATACCCAGGATCTCTTCATCGAGCGTTTTCGCCAGGGTCCTACAGGCCGCGAGTACGAATTCAGGAAGACGTGGCGCCCGGCCCAGGTCCTGCACGAAACGCTCCAGGTGCGCGGCGCAGCGGCGGTGGAAATGGAAGTTACCATCACGCACCACGGACCGATAATCGCCGGCGATCCGGCCGCCGGCACCGGGGTCGCGATTTGCGATCCGGGCCTCATCGAGGCCTCGCCGTGGCTCGATGCGGTGCGCGATGCCATGCGCGCCCGTTCGGTAGACGAGTTGCACCAGGCCTTTGGCTGCTGGAACGACCGGGTCAACAACTACGCGGTTGCGGATGTACACGGCAATTTCGGCTATCTGCACGAGGGCCGCATCCCGATCCGTGACCACTCCAATGGCTGGCGCGCGGTGCCGGGCTGGAGCGGCACCTACGAGTGGCAGGGCTATATCCCCCACGACGAGCTGCCCAGAGCCCTCAACCCGGAAGCCGGCTACGCGGTGACCTGCAATCAGCGGGTAGCACCACACGACTACCCGTATTACCTGGGGCTCTACTTCAGCCCCGAGTACCGGGCGCGACGAATCCAGACCCGGATCCTGGAACTGGAGAACGGCACCGCCACGGTGGACGATATGGCACGCATCCACGCCGAGCGCATCTCGCAGCCGGCGCGCGTCTTTACCCGGGCTCTGCTCCAGGTAGCTGCGGCCAATCCGGCCTGTGAGCGAGCCCAGGATTTGTTGCGCCAGTGGGATTACAGCATGGACCGCGACCAGGTGCAGCCGTCCATCTACGCCCAGGTGCGAGCCCGGACCACCCGCTTCCTGGCCACACACCTGCTGGGGGCGCTGGCCCCCGAGGCCCTGGCCGGAGCCGCCGGTAGCGATATCTATATCCGCTTGATCGAGTGGAACGCCATCGAGGCTATCGCAAGCGGCGACACCGCCCTCCTGCCCCCGGGCGCGGAGTGGAAAGAAGTGCTGGCCGATGCCCTGGAGCAGGGCGTTGCCGACCTGGCCGATCGCCTGGGCGACGACATGGCGCAATGGCACTGGGGGCGGCTCCACCGCACCGATCCACAGCACCCGCTCACCGCAATTTTCCCACAACTGGCGGCGTGGCTGAACCCGCCCTCCCTGCCGGTCCACGGCGACGGCGATACGCCCCTGGCCGGCAGCTATGGCAACGGCCGTTTGTTCGCCGTCACGGGCCTGTCCGTCAACCGCTACATCTACGACCCGGCCGACTGGACCCGGTCGCGCTGGATCGTGCCCCTGGGAGCATCGGGTCACCCGGCTAGCCCCCACTACGCCGACCAGGCCGAATTGTGGGCCGGAGTCGAGTACATACCGCAGCTGTGGGACTGGGAAGAAATCGCGGCGCGGGCGGAAGCGCGGCAAAACCTGCAACCTTGAAGATTAAAATGAGCCCGGGAAACTTCTCATAGCGCTAATATTTGCGGGTGGCCCTGGCGGTCTTAAGGTGCAAACCGGAGGCGCGATCGCAAAGGGAGTAGGGAGGCGGTTTTTTTTCGCCTTTTTCCAGCAGCCCTTCAAGATTCACCCGGCCGGGACATGGCCCTGGCCAGGTCTTCATTGCGCTCCCCCAGATCATCGCCCAGTACTTTGGCCCTGTAGCGGTGGTTGATGGTGCGCTCGAGTATCGGGTCGTGCAGGCAGAGGTGGAACTCGTCGCCAACTCCCCTGGCAGTGAACTCGGGCAGCTTGTTCTCCTCGACGACCTGAAGCGCCGATTCCAGGAATTCCGCCGCACCGCAATAGAGTATCATCGGATCGGCCAGCCTGCCGACTTCGTCCATGTCAAGCAGGTATTCCAGATCGACCAGAGCGGCCAGACTGCTGTCCTGGAGCGGGATGGTATAGGTGCCTGAAACCACGCGGCTGGAAATCCGCAAACTGTCCCAGTGATCGCGGACTTCGTCGTAGGGCCAGGCAACGGTGGCAATGGGGTGCGGGCACATTTGCTTGGGCTTGTCCGGGAACAGAGGGTCGAGTTCGCGATCGCACTGATCGCTGCCCACGGTGATGTAGAGCCGGTCGCCCAGGCGGATGGCCACTACTTCCGCCTCGCCGCCCGTCAGCGCACCCTGGACCTCGAATTCGAAACTCTGGGTCAGTAGATAACGGCCAATGCGGAAGATGGAAGGATTGGTATGCGTCGCCATGGTGAGACGCCTGTCGCGCGCCAGGATCTCGTCCAGTTCCCGGCGCGTGGCCTTGAGATCGCGACTGGCGTAGCGCGCGCCCGAGACCGAGCCTATGGGGAATAACAGGCGTTCGCTGCGCTCATGACTGTGGACGATCATTTCGATTGGCTCGATTCGCATGGTCTATCCTCCATCCGTTGTAGCCGCTGGCGCGTCAGCGGCTGGACTCCGGGGGTTGGGCCCGAATCGCGCGAATGTATTCAAAGGTTCAAAAGATATGCTTGCCGCCAACCCGGCACAACTCGCAAACTGGTAGGCGGCGCTCTTTTATCCTAAGTTTTATTGCATGCGTCTGGCTGTACTCGCCGATATTCACGGCAACTTACCGGCTTTCGAAGCCGCTGTGGAACACGCCGATCGGCAGGGCGTCGATGGCCTCGTCATCCTGGGCGATTTGATGGTCGGTGCACCGGATTCGGCCGCCTGCTGGCGCCTGGCCCGCAGCCTGGACTGCCCCATCCTGAGGGGCAACAACGATCGCTACGTGGCGCATTACGATACCCCCGCGGCCCCACCCCTGTGGCGCAGCGAACAGTTTGGTCCCCTGCGCGCGGCAGTGGCGCAATTCACTCCGGAAGAACGCCGTAATATAGGCGACCTTCCCCTTGTGCTGCAGCTGCCCGAAGCCCCCGATATCCTCTTCGTCCACGCTTCAAAACGCAGCGATCACGACACGGTTTCGGCCCATACGCCCACGGCGCAATTGCGGCAAATGTTTGATGCTGTCTCCGCACCGCTCATCGTGCGCGCCCACAACCACCTGGGTCAGTTGCGGCTCTGGGACGAGCGCAAAATTATCACCTGCGGCTCTGTTGGCCTGGCCCTCGACGGCCATCCGACCGCGCAGTACCTGCAGCTGGACCGGCACCGGGACGAATGGCGGATTCGCCATCAGTCCGTACCCTACGATCTGGAGGCCACCCTGCGTCGCTTTCGCACTACCGGCTATCTCGATGCGGCCGGCCCCATGGGTCGCCTCTACCTGCGCGAAGTGGCCACCGCCAGTCTACAGCTCGTTCCCTTTCTGCGCCACTACCGCAACTGGGCTTCGTCCCTGTCCCTGGACGAGGCCGTAGAGCGCTTTCTGAATATGTATTAGGGGAGACCATGAAAATCACCGACCTGCAGATCTATGTGGTCCACTCCGCCCAGCACGACCCGGCCTCTCCGGCCGCACGGCCCTGGACTTTTGTGCGCCTCGACACCGACGCCGGCCTTGCGGGCTGGGGCGAGGCCACCAACTACGCCGGCGGCGGTTCGCTGCTCAGTGCTCATACCCTGGCGTTGTTGCGGGAAGTGCTGGTGGGTGAAGACCCGGCCGACATCGAGATGCTGTGGCACAAGATGTACCGGCACTACACCTACCTGGGAGGCCGCGGTCTGCCGACCACGGCCATCAGCGGGGTGGATATCGCGCTGTGGGATCTCAAAGGCAAGGCATTGGATAGACCGGTCTACGACCTGCTGGGGGGCAAGGTGCGCGAGAGTGTATCGCTCTACGCCAACGGCTGGTTCGTGGGCTGCCGGACCGCCGCCGAATTCGCCGCCGCCGCGGTGCGGGCCGTGGCCGATGGCCACCAGGCGCTGAAGCTGGATCCCTTCCTGGAAATGATTCCCCACCATAGGGCCTACCTGTCGGGCCAGCTCTCCGCCGCTGGCGAAGAAGAGGGCTGTGCCATTGTCGCGGCCATCCGCCAGGCGGTGGGACCACAGATCGAAATCCTCATCGATGCCCATGGCAATTACAACGTGCCCACCGCCGTCCGCCTGGCCAACCGGCTCTACGAGGAATCGCGCATCGAGTGGTTCGAGGAACCGGTGCCACCCGAAAGCCTGGACGCCCTGCGCGCGGTGCGCCAGCAGGTGCAGGCGCGACTCTGCGTCGGCGAGAGGCTCTTTACCCGCTGGGATTTTCTGCCGGTTTTTAAGGAGGGCCTGGCCGACTACGTGATGCCCGATGTGGTGTGGACCGGAGGTATCAGCGAAATCAAGAAAATAGCCACTATGGCCGAGGCCTACTACGTGCCCGTCAGCCCGCACAACGCCATGGGGGCGCTACAGGTGGTGGCCGGTGCCCACGCGATGATGGGCGTTCCCAATTTCTACCGGCTCGAGTACAGCACCATGGCGATTCCGGCCTACAACGCCGTCCTCACTGAAGATATCGATTTCCGCGCTGGCGAGCTGTACTTGAGCGACCGCCCCGGACTGGGCGTGGAACTGGATCTGGACTACCTCGAGGCAAACCTGCACCCGGCCTGGCGCAACTGAGAACCTCTTTACTCTTTAATCAGGAGACGACGATGAAACGCTTGAAGGTTTTGTTTTTGCCACATCCAATAAAGGAATTGGCCAGCCCCTGGAACGACGACTTGGTCGCCGCCGTGGGCGCACGGCACGAAATAAGTGTCTTCGACGAGGAACAACCGCTGGCGCCGCAGTTCGAGGGCGTCGATGTAGTAATCGACCACGGCGGCGCCGCCGGTACCCGGGAGCAGATGGACTTGGGAGCGGCAAATGGAGTCAAACTCTGGCAGATTCTGGGCACCGGTTTTGATCACTTCGACCTGGACTACATCAAGGCCCGGGGCATTCCCGTGGCCAATGCACCCGGCCAGTTCAGCAGCGTCGCCCTGGCCCAGAGCGCCATGATGTTCATTTTGCTACTGGCTCACCGCTACCGGGAAACCGCCGCCAATTTCAACGCCGGGTTACTCTATCGGCCCGCGGGCATGGAGTTGGAAGGACGGACGCTGGGACTGGTCGGCTTCGGCGCCAGCGGCCAGGATCTGGCGCGCCGCGCCCGCCCCTTCGGCATGCGCATTATGGCCATCGATGTGCGCCCGATCGAGCCCCAGATCCTCGACGAATTGCAGCCCGAATTCCTCGGCGGTCCCGAGGATCTGGACCGGGTCGTAGCCGCGAGCGACTTCCTCTCGCTCCACCTGCATCTCAACGAGCAAACGCGGCACACCATCGACCGGCGGCGCCTGAACCTGATGCAAAGCACCGCCTGCCTGATCAACGTGGCGCGCGGCGCCCTGGCCGACGAGGAAGCCCTGTATGAAGCCCTGCTGGAAGGCCGCATCGGCGGCGCCGGCCTCGACGTGTTCGAGCGGGAGCCGCCCGACCCGACCCTGCCCGTCTACCAGCTGCCCAATGTCGTGGTCACCCCGCACACCGGCGGCATCACCGACGGCACCTCGCGCAAGCGCGCCGCCTGCACCGTCGAAAATATCGACCGCATTGCCCAGCACCTGGAACCGCTCTACCGCATTGATCTCTAAAGGGCTGGGTGGGCGGCGGCCGGATCGCAGGGGCGTTTTGCGTGGTGCCGATTTTCAGTCTCGGCGGCGGCGGCCCGATATGCGGCTCCACTCCCGCATCAATGCCCTACTTCCCGACCCATATTGAACTAGCGCGGGAACCATACCGCCCTAGGCAAACAATTCTTGCAACTTGCCGCGCACCTCGTCCAGCAACTCCGGAGGCGGCGCCGGCTGGGGCGGTGCCGGCCGGTTGTTGGGGTACAATCCCAGCAGCTGGATAGTCGACTTCATCACGCTCAGCCAGTCGCGCTCGATGGCCCACTGGAGAAAGGGTTCCTCGTAGCGCAGCACCATTTCCCAGGCCCGTTCGGTCTGTCCCGCCGCCAGCACCGCGCCGAACTCCAGGGCTACATCCGGCCGGAAAGGAGCAATGGGGCACAAGTACGCGGGCGAACCGAGCGGATAGCCGAACATGAAGTTGCGCATCTGGCCGCCGCTGACCACGGCAAAACCGTTTTCCCGGGTAGCGCGGATCACGTCGTAGTAATACCCAAAGGGATCGGCATCGTTTTTCATGCCGACGATGTGGGGACGCTGGGACAATTCCGCCGCTACTTCCAATGGGATCGGCGGCGTAATCACCCACAGCAAGAGGGGAATATCGCTGGCTCCTTCGATGAGGTCGTAATAACCCACGATCACCTCTCTGGTCTGGGGCATCCAGGGGCTGATCTGCACCTTGACCGCATCGGCACCGGCGCGGTCGGCATGGGCGAGAAAATCCCGCGTCAGCGACGGTTTCCACAGGCCGGTGGAGGCAATGTAGAGGGAGCGCCCCTGGTTGACGCGGCCGACCAGGGCAGTGAGTTCGTAGATTTCCTTTTCGGAAAGGTAGGCGAACTCGCTGCTGCCGGCGGTGAGCAAGAGCACCACCGGACCCTGCTCGCAGAGCCAGTCGACGTATTTCTCCACGGCTTCGTAGTGGACCGTGCCGTCTTCGTTAAAACAGATATTGAGCGGTACGACTGGTCCCTTCAAGCGATCCAGTACTTGCGCAGATCTGTCCATGTACAGGCCTCCATTAGTTTTAGTGTTCGATCCCCAAAAATAGCACAATTGGACGGCGCGCAAAAGAACCTGTCAAATAGGTTCAAACTCTCTTTCGCTGAATTCCAGGCATCCGCTGATCCGACTGCTCTGCCCGGGTTCCAGGGTGCCGAAGTAGACGCCCATATCGGTGCAGGGCCAGTGGCTCCAGCCGAGTAGCGCCGCAGCGGGAGATTGCAACCGGATAAACTGTTGCCGGTTGCCTTCGACGCGCCAGGCGCGCACCGCCCCCTCCCGGTTCAGAATGTGGGGCTGCCAGCGGGGCCCGTACGCTCCGCCTATGCGCCCGGCCTCGTCCCGATGCGTTGCCACCGGGCACCACTTGAGCCAGCGCTGCAACGGCGCCGCCAGCGCATTGGCGGGCACCCAGGGCCGTTCCGCAGTTCCGGCCGGCAGTTCGCAGTTGGCCTGGAAGGCCTGCGCCCAGCGGTGGATCAGACACAACCAGCCCCAGCAGTCGGTCCACGTCCGGCTGGAATGATTGCACACCTCCAGTTCGAATAAGAGCGCATCGCCGCGCACCGAAACCCTGCACGAACAGGTTCCCTCCACCGAGTCGTCGGCGCTCAGGGGACTGTCGGCGTAGGCGAGTTTCCCGGCAGTTTCGCCCTCCCAGTTGACGTCGGGCTGGTACCCCCAGCCGCCGGATGCATCGCCGAAGAACTCGGTGAGCCGCAAAGTCCAGACCAGTTCATCGGCCCTGTCCCACTGAATGGCGAGCGTCGGAATGGTATCCGCCTGCCGCGCCAGCGATGCAGACACATTGGAGGCTTGTTGCAGATAGTGTTTAAGCGATGAAACGGTCAGCATCGTCGTCCTTTCCTCCAAATATGGTTTGCGCTGGCTCAGTGATGGCGCTTATGGCCTGCACGGCGGCGGACAAAATATGAAGCCGAAGCAGGTCGGTGTCCTTTGACAGCGCAAACAAGGGCAAACTTATAAATGTGCTGCTGCTGCCGCGACTCTCTCGCATTGACTCGCCACAGGTGCGGATGGCACTGACCGAATGCAGCTGCAGTGGGTGTCGTTTTCCGCTTTGAGCGCCCGGCAGCGCGCTAGCGGTCGCTCCGGGCGCCCTGCTGCGCGAGCGCCTGGGCAACGCGGTAGGCTTCCATGTCCGGGTCGGTATCGAGGATGGCGCGCACGGCTTCGCAGGAACGCCGCCGGGCGGGAAAATCAGGGGCGTTGGCCAGACGCAGGACCAGCCGGGCCGCCGTGGCACTGCCCCGGCGCAGGTTTTCCAGTTCGACCTTGTCCAGGGTATCGTAGGCAGTGTGCCCAAATCCCCGGCCCTTTGGACCGGCCTCCGGATCGCTCATATGGCCACTCGGCACGCCCTTTAAAAAGAAGGGGAAGTGATCGGAGTGCGGATGCACTTTCTGGCCCACCGGCACCTCGGCCACCATTTCTCGGGCCGCCTGAGTGAAGAAGGACTCCAGTTCGGGCCAGCAGTGCAGCACTACCCCCTTGCGGCTGGGGCCGCCAGCCGAATCCAGGTTGTACATGAAGCGCACGCGGTCGAGTTCGTCGGCGTGCGCTTCGACGTAGCGGTGGGCGCCGACGAGGCCGATCTCCTCGGTGCCAAAGGCGACAAAGCGCACCGTGCACTCGAGATGCGCAGCAGCGTAGAGGGCCAGGACCCGCGCCGCCTCCATAACTAGGACCATGCCCGAGGCCGGATCGACGGCGCCCTGCGAAATATCGTGCCCGTCGTAGTGGCAGCCCAGAATCACCATTTCAGCGGCCGCTGACGATCCCGGCAGCTCGGCGACCACGTTCCAGGATTCTCGTTTTTCATTGATATCGCTGGTGTGCAAACGGAGCTTCAGGGGTCCCTTGCGCCGGCTCAAACGCTGGAGAAATTCGCCGTCTTCCTTGCTGATGGATATGCCCGGTATGGGCCCGGGCCGATCGTTCTGCAGGCTGCCGGTTTCGGGGCCGACCCCCGGATGCTCGCTGACGAAGACGAAGCCGGCGGCACCCCCCAGGACGGCGCGCTCGTACTTTTCCTTGCGGTGCACCCAGCGCCCCAGATCCGGGGGCGAGGCGCTGCCGGCCAGGACCAGGCGACCCTGCATCTTTCCGGCGAGAGCGGCGTATTCGTCCGGGCTGCCGTAGCCGGCAAAGAGTAGCTCAGCACTGATATCGGCGGCCGGGCAGTAGGGCAACGAGATGCAGGGCAGGACCCTGCCGCTGGGTTCGAGGATCTCCAACCGGGCTTCGCCGCGCGACCAACCGGCGTACGGGTAGGCCTCCAGGCGAATGTTTTCGAGACCGTATTTCTTACAGGTGGTGGCAATGAACTCGGCCGCCTGACGCTCCTGCGGAGTACCGGCAAAGCGGGCCCCCAGATCGTCGCACAGCACTTCCAGGTTGTCCATGGGCGCGCGCGAGGTGAAGATGTCTCCGATAATTTGCCGGTCGATCTGCAGATGGAGGTTTTCGCGTTGCAATTTGAAGCTCCTGGTTCCAGGTGCGGTTTTTCGGGGCTGGTAAGCGACGGCCGGAAATGGCCTCTATGATCCCATAATTTATGCGCCGGGAGCTGGGGTGGCAATGTGCAAGACCTCCGGCGCCGCGCCAGCCGGTGCAGCAAATAAACCTGCCAGCACGGCACCACCCCGGTTCCGCTGATTTGCACTATTCGGGCCCGAATCATCGCCCTTGCATCATCGCCTCGCCAGCGCTCTGCAAGTGCTTTGACCGCATCTGCGCAAGCCGCTATCTCCCCTTGACGGCCAACCCTTGCCAAAAGAGGCTAAAAGGCGCTAATTGAGACTTTGAAGAGAAGGGTTCCAAAAACGCAACCGCTACCGCCCCATCTTACAACGCAGAGATTTTACTACCATGAGCGATGAAAAATATCTCCTCAGCGATGCGCAGATGCAGCGTTTCATCGTGGACGGCTACATCCTGGTCCACACAGATTCCTCCGCTTCCATGCATCGGAACATCTACCAGAAGCTCGAAGAAGTTTTCGCCAAAGAAGGCAATGTCGGCAACAATATTCTGCCCAGGATACCGGAAATCCAGCAGGTCTACGACCACCCCGCCATGCGCGGCGCCCTGCACAGTCTGCTGGGACCGGACTACATCATGAACCCGCATCGGCACTGCCACCTCAATCCGACCGGCAGCAAGGGACAGGGCTGGCATAAGGACTGCTACGTGTGGGACCACAATACGCGCCATCCTCGCTTCCACTGGCTGCTGGCCCTCTACTATCCCCAGGACGTCAGCGAGGACATGGGTCCGACCGGCCTCTTGCCGGGTCAGCACCTCTACGAATGGATTTCCGATCCCGACCCGAACCAGTGCACCGAAGAGGTCGCCCCAATGTGCGGACCGGCCGGAACTGTCGCCCTGGTCCACTTTGATGCCTGGCACCGCGCCATGCCCAATATCAGCGACCGCAAGCGCTACATGCTCAAGTTTCAATTCGCCCGCCTGCAAGAACCCCGCGAACCCTGCTGGGATCACCGCCAGGCGGCATGGGATCCCCCGACGGCGAATCGGGCCGTGGCCCTGGACGTGTGGAACTGGCTGCGCGGCTGCCCGGATGCACCGCCCAGCGACCCGGTCCAAAAGGACGCGGCCAGGTTGCTGGAAGAGTTGCAGGAAGGCGCGGAAGCCCTGCGCTTGCACGCCGCCTTTGCGCTGGGAAGCCGAGGCGCCGGCGTGGTGCCGCAAATCCTGGAAGCCCTGCGCCGCGAAGCCCGGGAGGTGGTCGACCGCATCGAGGCCAAGACTGCGGACAATGCCCACGGCACCAACCCGACCGCCTGCCGCGCCGCCCAGGCCCTGGTGGCAGTCGGGGCGGCGGGCGTACCGCAAGTGATCGCGGCCCTGGCGGACGAGCACTGGCTGGTGCGCGCCGCCCTGATCGACGTCCTGGCCACCCTGGGCCCGAGCGCGGCGGCGGCCATACCAGCGCTGCAGGAATGTCTCGGGGACGAACACTGGTGGGTGCGCCGCAATGCCGTTGAAGCGCTGGGCCGGATGGG
>CAXFTV010000271.1:0-5203 GCA_964005845.1 uncultured bacterium | reverse complement strand
GGCGCGTGGTTTCGGTTTCCTGCACCACCTTGAGGCCCTTTTCGGTGAGCTCGAGAAAGCGGTTGTGGTCCTCCTGCACGTACTCGCGCTCTTTGAGGTGTTTCATGGCCGAAGACACGCTGCCCTTGGTGATCTTGAGATGCTGGGCAATATCCGAAACGCGGGCATAGCCGTATTCCTGGCGCAATTCGTGTACGGCCATCAGGTGATGGGCCGCGCTATGGCTCAGTTCATTTGCCTCGTAGGCCTTCCAGACATCTTCAAACATTCCCACCCCCTCGACTCAACAACTTGCTTTCATCTGCAGACATGGCAATGCGAAATCCGAAGGTTGCCTTGGAATCGGTTTCGTCGGCTCCGATGCGATGGGTACAGCGCACGAGGCCACGGGTCTCCTGGAAACTGCCGCCTCTGATCACCCGTTCCTGGCCGCTTTCGGGACCCTGGGGATTAGTAGTCGGGCTATTTTGGTAGTATGCCTCATCGTAATAGTCCAAACACCACTCGTAGACATTGCCAACCATGTCCCACAAGCCATAGGAACTGCGACCATCTGGATACTCATCCACCGGCGTGGTAGTGCCGACAATAAGGCTGGAATTACATTTCTGGCCCTCGTCGAAGCGGTCCCCCCACGGATAGGGGAGTTCGTCGTTACCCCGCGCTGCCTTTTCCCACTCGGCTTCGCTGGGCAACCGGGCGCCGGACCAGTTGGCGTAGGCCTGAGCATCCTGCCAGGTCACGTTGGTTACGGGGTGATTGCCCAGACCCGTGGGAAAGGTGCCGCGCTGCCAGTGGATCGGTATCCGGTGGCCGGTTACCTGTACGAACTCGCGGTAATCCTGGTTGGTGACCGGATAAGGATGGATATAATAAGCGTCCAGATATACCGTATGCGACGGACGTTCGTTGCTGGGACTTTCCTCATCGCGCCCGCCCATGACGAAAGTACCGGCTGGAATGTACACCATGCGCCGTTGATTGGCCTGGGGCAGGAGGTCCTTGCGGGTCTGATCCAACTCCTCCCAGGTCTGATCAAATTCCTGCATGCGGGAGTTCATTGCCTCCGCCCCTTGTCGCACCTGTTTCAGGCGTCCCCTCATATCTTTGTATTGCGCCCCCTGAGCATCTATTTGTTCCTCTAACTTCCGCTGTGGTTTGTTGAATTCCAGGAGCAGTATGATAAAATAAAAAGCGGCAAAAGTAGTCAGTATCCACCAGACCCAGCCCTCTATCATTATCGGCCTCCTAACGGCCACAGATTGATACGCGATACGTACACCACATCCAAATATATAATTAAAGCACCCCCGATGGGCAAGGACGAACCGTTGGCGGCAAGCTGCTCGCGGTCTCGTCCGCTGTTGATGAACGGCACTTTCATGCTTATTTTGAAAATCTAGACAATAAGCTCAGGAGGGGGGGTTCATGTCTCTTACAGCAGTTCAACAACGACATTTCAGCGAGTACGGCTACGTGGCCGTACCCGACCTTTTTTCAGCCCGGGAGATAGCCGCCCTGCAGACCGAAGTCGAACGCTTTAAACGAGAAGGGCTGTTGCATAATGTCGCTACTGACGGAGATGGCCAGACTCCTTCTACCAAGCAGGCCAACTTCCAGCTCATTCCCCTCTTTGACAAAAGCGACCTGATCCGGGCGCTGCCCTTTGCGCCCAAAGTAGTCGCTGCAGTCGGCCAGTTAATTGGGGATCCCTTTCTACTCCACCTGGATCAAATGTTTCTAAAACCCGGCCGCTACGGGCTGGGCACCGCATGGCATCAGGACAACGCCTACTTCAAAATAGACGACCCCATGAAAGGTACGGCTATGTGGATTGCCATCCACCAGGCGACCAGAGCTAACGGCACCTTGCACGTCATCCCCGGCAGCTACAAAGAAAGCTACGAACACGCACGCGACCCCAACAGCAACCACCACATTTGCTGCCATCCGCCCGAGGAACGCGCCGTGCCGATTGAACTGGCCCCCGGCGGCGCCGTCTTTTTCTGTTATGGCACGGCCCATTGCACGCGCGCCAATACCACCGACAAAGAGCGCGCCGGCATGGCTTTTCACTTCCTGCGCACCGAGTGTGTCGATCAGGCGCAACTGGCAGAGAGATCCAAGCGCCACCCTACTCTGAGCGGTCCCCAAGCCTCGGACGGCAGCGCCGAATACGGCGTCGAGGTGGCCGGCACCTGGTCGCAGGAAATCGATCGCGTCCTGCAAAACTCAACAACCTGAAGACAAAAAACGAGGTCTTTAATGCCTATATTTGCCCCGGAAACCCTCAGACAGATCGGCTATGATATATTCGCAGCTGCGGGCTGTTCACCCGAGGATGCCCGCACGGTTACCGATCACCTGGTGGAATCAAGTCTGTTCGGACACGACTCACACGGCACCCTGCGTTTTTACGAATATATTAGCTTTATCAAGAACGGTCTATGGGACGCCCGGGGCGTGCCGGAAATCGTCCAGGAGCGCCCCTGCACCGCCGTGGTCGACGGCGGTGGGGCCATGGGCCAGGTGGGGGGAGACTTTGCCACCCGGCTGGCCATGGATAAAGCCCGCCAGTACGGCACTGCCACCGTGACCTTGCGCAACACCAGCCACGTGGGTCGTTGCGGGGCCTACCCGCTGGCAGTGGCGCGCGAGGGCATGATCGGACTGGTATTCGTCAACGCCGGCACACTGGGGCGGCAGATCGCCCCTTTCGGCGGGCTTGACGGCAAGCTCAGCACCAACCCCATTGCTTTTGCGGCACCACGGCGAAATGCCGACCCGATCATGGTGGACATGGCCACATCCATGACTGCCGAAGGTAAAATCCGCATCTACCACAACCGCGGCCAGGCCGTACCTGCAGGCTGGCTCATCGATGGAGAAGGCGAGTCGACGACCGATCCTTCGGACTATCTGGATGGGGCCGGTGGCGCCATCCTACCACTGGGAGGCGTTTCGGCCTACAAGGGGTACTGCCTGAGTTTTATTGTGGAAATCCTGGGCGGTGCCCTCAGCGGCGAAGGCTGTGCGGCCGGCGAGACCGTCATGAAGAGCAACGGCGTCCTGATCGCCGTCTTCGACATCGAACACTTCGTCGACATCGAGGACTACTACGACGAAATGGAGGGCCTCATCAACCACGTGTCGTCCAGCCGCGTCGATCCACGCATCGGCGAGATCCTCTTGCCGGGCGAACCCGAATTCCGCAGCGCCCGGCAGCGCGGCAGCGCGGGTATCGAAGTAGACGACACCACTTGGTCGCGAATCTGCGACGGGGCCACTTCCCTGGGCCTGGACCCGGAGCCGTGGAAGGAGAAAAGCCTCTAACGCCACGCCTCGCAACCGCGGAAGGACATGTGCTCTCCCTCGACATAACGAGGCTGCGGCAGATAGTCGTTCACGCCCTCGACAGCGTTACCGCGCAACAAAAAGGCGCTGGCCCACTGACCCTGGGTGACGATGCGGGTCGAGGTCGGGATATAGCGAATGGTCAGCCCGCAACGACGGCGCGAGGAGGTATTCGGGTTGGAGCCGTGGACCAGGTTTGGATGGTGCACCGAAACGCCGCCGGCCTCCAGCACCACATCCACAGCGCTGGACTCGTCTACCAGGTCTGAATCGATTGACGAGCTAAGCACGCTTTTCACCTCCGAAACCCGCTGCATTTCTTGCAGGTCCATGGTGTGCGACCCGGAAATGAACCGCATGCAGCCGTTCTCCGGTAGCGAATCATCTACTGCCAACCACAAAGTCACGACTTCCATAGGTTCCAGGGGCCAATACGAACCGTCCTGGTGCCACAGCACGGGATGCCCGTCCACCGGCGGTTTGCTTATATAGTGCGAAGCGAACAGGGCGATATCGGGTCCCACGTACTGCTGGGCAATGTCCAGGAGACGTTCGTCGCTGACCAGCCGCACCCAGAACGGGTCGTGGGTCATGAGGTGATTGTGAAGCTGTTCGCCGCGGGTACCCGGATTTTTCTTCAGCAGCCAATCCACGTGGTCGCTGGCCTCCTGGATCAGCTCGGCATCCAGAACTTTGTGGTAGAGGGCGTAGCCGTCGCGTTCGTAGTCTCGCCTGGTCTGATTCTCCGAAATTGTCATAACCTCGCTCCTTTGATTCTTCTGCTCCTCCCAAACCACCCTTTTTCTAAATCCAACAACCGCTCACCTGCCGGGGCGAGTGTAGAGACTATTGCCATTTTATTCTTTCACCTGCACCCGGCGGCGAATTTTTTCCTTTTCGGCACGCGGCCAATGTACGATGCGGGCCCATACAGATCGAAGACATCCAGACCTTCCGCGCCGCCGACTAATGGCGGGAAATCCGGGATGCACCTCTGGACGTTCTCCGCAAAGCACGTCGCCAATGATCCCCTTGGTGCGGGAGCAGAAAATGGGTCGGCGGTGAAAAGGTTTCCGCAGTCCCGGGATGGGGCTGAATCTCTTGGCGCCGTCACAACAGCTTCTTAGCCCTCTCGCTCCATGGACGCCGAACCTGCTTGCTGTTCGGCGGCGAGGACCTCTAAGCGCACCTTCAAATCAGCGGCAATCTCACAGCCTTTGCGCAGCGAATTAGAGCGGCGATCCGCCCGTATGATAGCATCATTGGCCTGGGCGACCATGAGCTCAATATCGTTGCGCATGTCCGCCTGCCGTTTCTCGTCGTTGCGCAGAGCCATACATTCGGCGCGCAGCCGGGTGATCTCGTATTCGGTTCGGTCCCGCACGATAAGGCAGGCAATGACCAAAATGATTCCCGCGCCAATGAAAAATTGGTAAGACATAGCAAAGCTTCCCAATCGCCCCCCCTTTGGAGAACGCCTAATCTTTCGTCTCCTCGTCCCCCAATTTATTGACCTTTGCATCCAGCCTGCCCACGATTGAACTCACCGTATCGAAAGCCCTGTCCAGGCCCTTGCTATCGCTATTCAACTCTTCCTGGACTTGGGCAAGCTGGCTCAAGAGATTGCGGATTTCGAGTTCTAAACTTTTCTTTTCGAGCAATGCAAATTCTTCGTCCTCATCGAGCGGTTCCATTTCTGCCCCGACCACCCCATCAGCATCACCAGCAGCACCAGCATCACCAGCATCACCAGCATCACCAGCATCACCAGCATCACCAGCATCACCAGTAGCACCAGTAGCACTAGTAGCACCAACTTCTTCCAACCCCATCCGCTCTTTCCAGCTTT
>CAXFTV010000270.1:0-3794 GCA_964005845.1 uncultured bacterium | reverse complement strand
GCATCTGCGCAGCGGTGTAGAAGTAGTAGGACAGGGGAAAGCCACGGTGTTGCGCAAGGGGCCAGGCAGAATATACCCACTATCCGGCTACCACAACTACGGTATGTGCGATGTGCCGTTGCGTTCGGTGGCCGGTCTGGAGGTGGGCATGACGGTATCTGTGCACGATGGCAGTTCTCACGGCGGTTTTTACGAGACTTTTGCCACCATTACCTGGATCGACGGCGATTGGGTGGGGTTGGATCATGGAATAGAAGCGGATTATGCAGCGTCCGACGCCCCTTGTCTGACGACTATCTATCCTCTGGTTTTTGGCCATAATATAGAGGGTGCGGCAATCAGGGATGTGTGGCTGGAGGGCAACCGGGCGGACAACGAGACGCATATGGGTGGTTGCCGCGGTGGGGCAGTCTACTTCTACCAGAGCCGCGACATCGAGATCAGTGGCATCCGCGAGCGAGATTTTTACGGCGAGGGGTTGAGCTTTCAAATGTGCCGCGAGGTGGTTGTCAAAGATTGTCATTTTGATGAGAACACGGGCAATGGTCTACATCCGGGGGCCGGCAGCACCAATGCGCTTTTCGAAAATTGTCACGCCGAGGGCAATGGCAAAAGCGGTTTTTTCTTTTGTGTGCGGGCCAACCACATCAGCGTGCGCAATTGCTCATTTAAAAGCAACGAATCGGGCCTATCAATCGGCACGCGGGATTGTAACAACCTGATTGAAAACTGCTGCATCGAGGACAATCGGGGCGCTGGGCTGCTGATCCGAAAAACCCCCCGTCCCACTGAGGTGCATTCATGTCTGGTGCGCAATTGCCGTATTCGCAACAACGCGCTGGAGAGCGGCAGGGGCCAGGTAGAAATTGAAAACGATGCCCACGATCTGCTCTTTGTCAACAACAGGATTGCGGCCAATAAAGAGAGGGCAAGCGCTGGTTTTGCGTTGGGTGCCATGGTCCGAGCCATTTACCTCGAAGGAAATTCCTGCGAGAACTGCGCCGTGGACCTGGAGGGCGAACCGGGCAGTCTGGTGGATGTGCCGCCGCGAATCGAATGCGGTTACGGCGCGGCGTCTGCGCTGAACTTCAGGCATCTAAACTACCCTATCCTCAGATAGGGGAAGGGCTTCTATTTGCCCCTAAATCCCCTAACAGCATGCTTGACTGCAAGGGGGTTTTATGCTAACTTGCCGACTTTCTTATAGGCAACAGGAGATTAACTTGCCGTGCCCATTTTTTCCGCGGAATACTTAGAAGGTCTGAGCACTCGGATTTTCCAGCGCTGCGGCGCCCCGGAGGCAGAGGCGCAGGTCGTTGCCGAACTGCTGGTGAAAGCCGATTTGATGGGACTGCCTTCACACGGGATACTGCGCATTCCCCAGTACGTCGCCGACACTGGCTCGGGAGCTATTGTGCCGGGTGCGGAAATTCAGGTGGAGCATCTGAAGGATACCCTGATAAAGGTCGATGGCCGTTGGAACTTCGGCCAGATCGTCGCCACCCGGGCGGCGGAACTGGCCATCGTGGCAGCCCGTCAGCACGGTCTGGCCTGTGCCTCGGTGCGCCGCTGTCGCCACGTCGGGCGCTTGGGGGCCTATACCGAAATGGCAGCGGCGCAAAACTGCATCGGACTGGCTACCTGTAGCGGTGCGGGCGAGGGACACTGGGTTGCGCCATTTGGCGGGCGGCAGGGTCGTCTGGGGACCAATCCCATGTCCTTTGCCGCTCCTACCAGCGGATTTCCGATTTTGCTGGATTTTTCCACTTCATCGCTGCCCGAAGGCAAGGTGCGATTGCTGCGCGATACCGGTGCCGAGTTGCCTCCCATGAGTCTGGTCGATCGCGAAGGGCGCCCCAGTGTGGATCCCAACGACCTCTACGACCAGGATGGCCAGCCTGCCGGTGCCATTCTGCCAGCCGGGGGGGAGCAGGGTTACAAAGGTTATGGCCTGGGTTTAATGTGCATGATCCTCAGCAGTGTCCTGGGTGAACCGACCTGGCTCGAGGAGGGGATCGCGTCCCACTCCAACACCATGTGGCTGCTGGCGGTCGATATCGAGGCCTGTATGTCCACCAATTTGTTGCGGCGGGAACTGGATGCGGTGGTAGAATATATTTGTTCCGCGGCACCGGCACAGGGAAGCAGCGGGGTGTTGATGCCGGGGCAGCGGGAGTTCGAGAGTATGGCGCAATTTCGGCGGGAGGGCGTTCCCGTGGCCGAAGAGGTGTGGGATCAGATCGTCGAGGTTGCCACGGGATTGCAAGTGGAGGTCGGAATGGACAAAAAAAAGTGCTAGGGCTTGGCGCAGCAGAAGTTTTTTCCACAGATTTCCTCATAAAAATTGAAAGAAGCATTTAATATGCCGGCAACTACAAAAGGGATTTCTGTCCCCCTAGCCGTCCACGTATTCATCACCAGGTAGATTATCATGGATAATACCACAGCCCGGGTCGGACTGGCCCACGAGAATAGTCGTCGCGAAAATGTATTTGCCGCCCTGGATCTGGTGCGGCGGGAAGTGGTGGCCAAGCTGGGTCCACAGGTTATGCTAAAGCCCAATTTTCTTTCCAGCAAGAATCAACTGGCCTCGACCCATGTGGACGCCATCCGCGGGGTTATCGATTTTTTGCAGACGGTGCCGCAGCCGCCCGCTGAAATCATAGTGGCCGAAGGCGGCAACGAGGATTGGTCGGGACAGGCATTTGAGAATTTCGGTTACCACGCCCTGCTAGACGAGTGCCCCATGGCGCTGCGCTTGGTAGATCTCAATCGGGAGGAAAGCTGGTGGGGAACAACGATCTTTATGAGCGATGGTCGCGAGGTGCCGGTGCGCATCCCCACGCTCGTGCTGGAGTGCCCCTGCACAATTTCCGTGGCCGTGGCCAAGACCCACGATGGGTGCGTCGTGACTCTGGCGCAGAAAAATATGATCATGGGGACCCTGCACAAAGAGGATCGCATCAAGATGCACGGCTACGACAGCCACAGCCAGCGCAGTCTGCCCGCTGAAGCCCGCCAACTCAACATCAACTTGATGCGGGTATCGCGCTACCTGCGTCCTCATATCGGCGTGATCGACGGTACGGTGGGGATGCAGGGCAATGGACCAGGTGGCGGTTACGCAATGGATTTGGGCATCGCGGTGGCCAGCGCCGATGTCTTTGCCGCCGACGCCGTTATGGCCAGCGCCATGGGTTTCGAACCTTTGGAGCTGGGCTTGCTGCACTACGCCAACGAACTGGGATACGGGACGGCCGATCTGGAAAGAATCGGGGTGCAGGGCACGCCGATCGAGGCGGTGCGGCAGGCCTTCGAGCCGCACGAAAAAGTCGCGCTCCAACTGCAGTGGCAGCACGCCCGTGCCGCCGATCTACTGGCCGCTGCTTCCTGAGTAAGCTTTTCCATTTACCCTCCGGTGCTTTGTCCGGGAGATCTCTCTTTATTCTGCAGAGTTTCCGGTACCAGCAAGGCGAGAATCCCCACGCCCACCACCCCGATGCCGGCAACCACCACCGGTGCCGTCGTCAGCCCCAGTACATCGGCGACGCTGCCAATGACCAGGGGAGCGCCGGTGTCGCCGCTATCGCCGATGAAGCGCCACATGCCCAGGAAGGTGCCCCGACCATGAGGTGGCGCCAAATCCGCCCCCAGCGTCATCATGGTGCCCGAACCCAGACCGTTGCCCAGACCGATCAGCATGGCCACCAGCAGCAAAGCGCCAAATCCGCCGGTCAGCGGAATCAGCACCATGCCGAGGGACTGGATGATAAAGCTGGGCACATAGGCGAATT
>CAXFTV010000269.1:0-4654 GCA_964005845.1 uncultured bacterium | reverse complement strand
GGGCCTGGGCCGCGTCCTCGACCAGCGCCAAATCGTGCTCGCTGGCCAGCGCGGCCAACGCGTCCATATCGGCGACCTGGCCGTAGAGATGCACGGGTATGACCGCGCGAGTGCGCGCGCCGATGAGCCTCCGCACCCCTTCGGGATCGATGGTGTAGTATTCGGGATCGATATCGCAGAGCACCGGTCGGGCACCGACCTGGCAGATCGCCTCGATGGTCGCGCCGAAAGTCAGTGCCGGGGCGATGACCTCATCGCCCTCGCCTATCCCTGCAGCCACCATAGAAAGATGCAGGGCGGCAGTACAGGAATTTAGCGCCAGCGCATGACCGGCCCCGGTGTATTCACAGATCGCGGCTTCGAACGCCTCGGTCTTGGGCCCCGTGGTAATCCAACCCGATTCCAGAGTATCGATAATTTCGCGTTTCTCCTCTTCGCCGATGAGCGGTGGCGCAAAGGGGATAAATGATTCTATTGAGGGCGCTTCGATAATTGTCTCAGGCATTGTAGTATTTCCCATCGGCGGGTTCGGGGAACAGGCCTCCTTCCAACGCTCGGCGAATACCCTGGATTCCATCCCTTACTGAGTACTGCACCTGATAACCTAGCTCCTGCCCGATCTTATCAAAATTAACCCGGTAATCGCGCAAATCGGGAGTTTGGGGAATAGTTTCAACTTCCACTGACTCAAAAACGTCGGCGACCATTTCTCCCAGAGCACCAACCTGGTAGTTCTGCTCGTTGTCGCCGACGTTGAACACCTGCCCACCCACTGCCTCCAAATCCGCCTGCAGACACATTACGTAGGCCCGGGCTGCATCCTCCACGTGCACCAGCGGCCGCCACTGCTTGCCGCCGTAGACCTTGATGCGATTATTTGCCCAGGCATGCAGACTCAACACGTTAATGACCAGATCGAAACGCATGCGCGGCGAAAAACCATAAATCGTGGCCATGCGCAATATCGTGGGCCTGAAATCGGCATCGGCAAGGCCCAGAATCTCCTGCTCGGCTTGCATTTTCAAGCGGGCATATAGTGAAATAGGCTGCAGTGGTGAATCCTCGTACATTATGCCTTCTTGAATGCCGTAGGCGCTATCCGTAGAGGCAAAAACAAATCTTGGTATACCGTAATACTTGCAGGCTTCGGCCAGCATTTTTGCCCCCAGATAATTGGTATCCGCGGTGACGCGCGGATCCAGATCACAGGCTTTTTCCCCCACGAGTGCGGCCAATAGGACGACTGCATCCACACCATCCTGAAGCACTGCAGATAGCGCCGAAATATTCCGCAGATCGCCCTTGAACAAGGTAAAACGCGGGTTTCCTTTTAAATCACTTACTGCTTCCTCGCTGAAAAGCAACGCATCAAAAGCAGTGACCTGGACGCCCGTGTCCAGAAGTTGGCGCACCAGAACGGAGCCCAGATAGCCGGCTCCTCCCACCACGACCACGTGTTTTTCTGGGTTTAGGTTGCGGATCAATTTAACCTTCCTATTCTAGATTTTTCCACCATTCGAGAGTTTGCTGGAGTCCCTCTGCAAAAGAAAATTCCGCTTGCCATTTCAGGTCCTGCCCAATGCGTTCAATAGCTGCGGTAGAGGAAAGTAAATCCCCCGGACGACGAGGAGCATAATCGTGTTTGTCCGAACTTCTCAGTAACTCGCATACCTGATTTGCAAGATCCAGGATGCTCATCGGCAGACCCGAACCTACGTTGTAGATGCCGGAATGCTTGGTCTGTGCCGCCAGCAGGTTTGCGCGGGCAACATCCTTCACGAAGATGAAATCGCGGGTCTGGCTACCATCACCATACAAGGTCAGACTCTCTTTGGCCAGGGCCCTGGAGATGAAGATCGGAATAACCGCGGCATAGGCCGAATCCGCTCGCTGTCGGGGGCCAAAAACGTTAAAATAGCGCAGCCCCACATAGGAAAGCCCGCAGGTGCGAAAAAAATGATCGAGCAGTTTTTCGCCCTCAAACTTCGAAGTGGCATAAGGACTCAAAGGCTCCAGCGGGCCATCTTCGTGCTTGGGCGTGTCGGGCAGTTCGGGATAAAGCGCTGAAGTACTGGAAAAGACCACCTTGCCAACGCCGGCTGCCACGGCCGCCTCGAGCAAACAACGCGTCCCCTCGACATTAACATTGTGGCACTCTTCTGGCCGGTCAAAACTTTCGGGCAACGAAACAAAAGCCCCCAGGTGAAAAAGGAAATCTTGACCAGCCATAACCTCGCGGACCTGCTTGACATCGCGCACATCCGCCTGGACCAACAGTATTTGCTCGGAAAGATTGCTTCGACTTCCAGTCGATAGGTTATCGAGCACAGTTACCTCGTATGAGCACTCCAGGAGCAAATCCACCAGGTGCCCCCCGATAAAACCGGCCCCCCCGGTCACCAGGGCCCTCACAATTCGATTTCCTTAGTATTTTCCTGGGTTTTCATGTACCATTCTATATAGCGGCGAACGCCTTCTTCAAAACCTACCTGCGGCACCCACCCCAGGTCTTTTTCGGCCTTGGCGCTGGAAACGACTTTTCCATCGAAATCTCCGGGTCGCTCTTCGACTCGCTCGATTTCCACATTCCCGACTATTTTCTGGACCGTCTCGGCAATTTGCAATATGGTTACCTTTTCGCGTCCATCCAGATTGTAAATCTGGTTGCGCCCCGCGGGATTGAGTGCCAAGGCATTCCCCTCGGCGAGATCTTCAACGTAGACAAAAAAGCGAAATTGAGAGCCATCCCCCGCTATGGTCAGAGGTTCGCCAGCCAGGGCCTTACGCACAAAAATCGGCAATACGGTAGCCGCCCTGGCCCTGGGTCCATAGGGAATCCCATAGCGCAGAATTGTAGTGGGCACCGCGTAGAGCTGGGAATAATTTCGGCAGTAGTATTCCGAGACGAGCTTGGTTGAGGTATAGAGATGATCCGGAGCACCCAATGGAGTTTCCTCGTCCACCTCTTCTTCTTTAACATTGCCATAGACCCAGGTAGTACTGCCGTAAATGACCCGCTTTACCTCGTTGTAACGCGCTGCTTCAAGCACGTTTAAGGTGCCGCGAGTATTAATGGATTCGGCATATACCGGCTCCTGGTGCACTGCATTGACATTGGCTACCGCCGCAAGATGGTAGACTGCATCGACCCCCATCATGCCCATTCTCAACTGTTCGAGCTCAAGCAGACTGCCCTGGTAGTATTCGACGTCGTGCCGCTGTGGCAGTATCATATCGAAAATCCGCACTCTTATACCTCGAGCGACCAGGCGGTCGACTACGTGCGAACCAATAAAACCAGTTCCCCCAGTTACCAAGACCAACATAATATTGTCCCCCTCATATTTTGGCTTTTTGCATTTCCAGGGCAGTGGCCAGTGATTCAGTGACCAGTTGCGTTTCAGCCTGGCTCATTCCCTGATATACCGGCAGACAAATGTGCTGATGACAGAGCCTTTCGGCTCGCGGTAAATAACCTTCCCTGTATTCATTTTCAAAATAGGGTTGCAAATGTACCGGGCGCTCATAAACTTCCCCACTCAGCCCCACCCCAAACTCTTCGCGCATGTTTTTCTTTAATGCATCGCGGTCGATCCCATCTTCCAGTAGGGCAATATATTTATAATAGTTGCTGGAGCACTCCTGCGGCACCTGGAGGGCCTGGACGCCCTCAATGCTTTCGAGTGCGGCATCGTAGCGACCGGCGATATCCCGGCGCTCGGCCACGAACTCGGCTAGACGCTGGCAATGGCTCAGGCCTATAATTGCATGGGGCTCGCTCAGGCGCCAGTTATATCCCATCCTGCCGTGTACGTTGGCGGTAAAACTGGCCTTGCCCTGGTCCCGGTAGAGCCGCGCTTCGGCGTCGATTCCCTCCGAGTTGGTCACCAGCACGCCACCCTCTCCGCTGGTGACGATTTTGGTAGGATAAAAGGAAAAACTGGCCGCATCTCCAAAGGTGCCGGCTTGCTGGCCGTTCAGGGTACTGCCCAGGGCGTGGGCCGCATCTTCCAAGAGAAAGAGATCGCGCTGGGCGCAAAAGGCCTGCAATTCCGCCATCCGCGGTGAAATGATACCGCCGATGTGCACTGCGATAATGCCTCGAGTACGAGCATTTACCAGCTCTTCCAGCTGGTCGATATCAAGCCCGAAGGTAGTGGGGTCTATATCGGCAAAGCGCACCCGGCCGCCGGCGTGCAAAACAGCCAGAGCGGTGGCAAAAAAAGTGTTGGTCGGCAGGATGACCTCGCCACCGGCCACATCAAGGATGCGCAGGGGAATTTCCAGGGCACTGGTGCCGCTGTTGACGGTTACGGCGTGGTCTACACCAATATACTGGGCCAGATATTCTTCGAGTTGGCGACCGTAGTTGCCTAGCGTCAACTGGCCCGAAGCCAGGCACTCATCTATTCTTTTGAGTATAACCGCGCGATCTGCTTCTGAAAAAGTAATTTTAGCGGGTGCAATGTTCATTTTGCCCTCCTGTGGCAAAATCCTGAGCCCTTTTTAAGCGCAGTTCTCTTCTCTGTCGCCCGAGAAAGCAAAGACTATGCCCTGGTGAGAAAATTCACACAATTATTGGCTGATCAGATCAAATAGCCCGAAATTCGCTCAGAAAAATGCAAAAAAAGTTTTTTTATAGCCCCAAAAAACT